>CBDUHU010000233.1:0-6088 GCA_965366725.1 uncultured Kangiellaceae bacterium | reverse complement strand
TAAAATAAGTTTAGCGAAAGCTGATAACAATGATTAATCAGGTATATTTTGATAAGTGGAAATATGTTTGGGCGGGATATCTTGTTAAAAATATTGCTAATTTGTCTTGAAACTATCAATAAGACCACTAAAAGAAAAGCGTCTATTGATGTATTCAGAAGGAAATACATCGGCATCGGATACCGTGTTATAACATTTGTTGAGTTTTTTTTGATACTGGCGGTACTGTTCTTTTTTCTCTCCTCCCTGTTTTTTGCTATCATAAGTGCAACAGGCTGCAAAGAGTTGGTTTATTTGCTCGCGATCTTTCGATTCAAACTCAATTAATGCTCTTCTGAATTGTAATTGGGTGGCAGTGCCAGCTTCATTGTCCATGGTCGATTGGTACAGCCCTTCATAAGGTAGTTTTTTACCAACCTGATGCTGATTATCAACAACAGAAAGTGTACACCACTCAACACTGTTTCGCGGGGTAAATACAAACGAATAGATGTGGTTTGCATTGTAGATATAGCCATCATACTCTTCACTGTAAGGCTCTACCTCAGTTTCATCGACCACTAGCATTTTGCATCGGATAACGTATCCCTGTGCAGTTTTTAATACCCTCCGTATATGAATACCAATTTTGTGTATTTTTTTGTAAGATTCCAGGGTAAGCCCGTAGCGATATAGGTAATAAAACCCCTCAATTTTTTTAAATATTTTATCTGCTTCTAATTTAGAGTTTGAGTAGAAAAGCGGTAGTAGGGGACCAGTAGAAAAGTGATAATCATCAAGTATTCTTTTGATAGTGTCTTTAGATAAACCAAAGATCGCACCGAAATCGCTCATACTAACATCATCATAAAAATCCTCTACAGAGAGCTTTCTTTTGATTTCATGAAGGTGATTTTGATTAATTTTTTGACAGATTCTGTCTAATGTTTCTGGATTTGCTCCATTCTTGTTACGTTTAATTGCTGAATTTAATGTCTGGTAGGGGATCCCTAACTTATCTAACCAAATTTCATCTTTGACCACTTTCCTTGATGATGCTGATACTCTAGCTTTATCCCTCCAAATCACTTTATTGGAAGTGTCTTTAAGCAGCAATAGCTTTTGAATACAGCCTTTTTTAGTTGCTTTTCTATTCATCAGAACACACCTTCCATAAGTTTTGGAATAGTTGATTATTGCCTCGTCAAAAAAATATAGCAAGCTAAGATAAACCTAACTGAACGAATATCATTTAGTTATCTCCATTTAGGATATAAGCAGAGGGATATAGCAATTGCCCGGTGAATATATGGATACTAACCTGCTGCTAGAATAACTAAACAGCAGTTATAAAATAACTGCCTGATCTGTTACTCATCTGCTTGCGTATAAATAAGAAACAGGAGGGTATATTAGTGATTTTTAAAAACAGAAAAATCCGGCAGCCAGTAATTATTGGATTGGCTGATGCAACCAGTTACCTGGTTGGCACAATGGATCAGGAAGGTAATTTTCGTTCATTAGCTGATAAAAAAAATAAAACTACATTCCCTGGCCTGGAGCAAGCAAAAAGTCATCTTCGAAAATTAAAGTACAAAGACATTAGTGTCCGTTTTTATTCGGCTTATGATGAGATGTGCGGTTTATCAGGTGGTAAGTTCTGATTGAAATATACCATATATTCGTTATGAACGAACTTAACTTTACAGTATTTGATTACTTATCTATTTTTAACAAAATTGTATCTAATGGTGATAAATTAGATGGCAAATATTTATATCAGGGGATAACTGCCTGGTATGATTACGATGGCTACACTTGCTATCTATCTTATAAAGACCTGACTCTGACGTTATTATTTCACGGAAAATATTCGTATGAATTTTGCTATAAAAAAACAATGTCAGACTTTGTGATTAAAATAAGTCGACTATTGTCTCAAAATTGCTAAAAATCAGTAGATAATACTATACCTTTGCTCAGCTATTGGCTTCTCAGACACTATTGGATAAATCATTAATTAGTAGATATTCAGGTAACTATTCGATTGAATTTTACTTCTATTAGCAAATTTCGATATTATAAGGTACTTGAATAAAACGCCTTACAATGGAGATCCTTGAAGTATGTTTAGCTATATAAAATACTCACTATTTCATTTGCTAGGCTTGTTTGCCGCAATCATGATATTTTTGGGTGGTGGATATATCACTTTTGGTCTCGCGTTTACAATGCTATTTGTTGTGTTTGGAGATCTGCTTTTCGGTGATGATAAAAGTATACCCGAATATAAACATGAGAGGATCCTTATATGGCAGTTGTGGGTCGCACTACCATTATTGTGTTTAATTGTTTTTGCCGCTTTGTGGCAGTTTGCCGAAACTGATTTGTTACAATTTGGAGAATTCGTCCAATCTATTGCCGGCATTGATATTTTATCAGCCAGAGGCCATGCTAGTTTTTCTCAGTTGGTATCATGTATTTTCTTAACCGGTTTTAATATTGGTGTTATTGGTACCGTTACTGCGCATGAATTAACTCATCGAACAAATGACAAGATCAGCTTATTAATTGGTCGTTGGTTATTAGCCTTTAGTTTCGATGTTAGTTTTTCGGTTGAACATGTGTATGGTCATCATCGATATGTAAGTACTGCGGAAGATCCAGCAACCGCACCTAGAGGACGTAATGTATATACACATATTCTAATTTCAACTTACCGCGGTAATCTAAGTGCCTGGAATATAGAGAAGGGAAGGTTAGCCAAAAATTCACGTCCTATACTTTCAGTTTATAACAGTGTTATCAGAGGCTATCTGATGAGTGTTACCTTACTATTCCTGGCTTATTATGCCGCAGGCTTTATCGGTTTAGCTTTATTTATTTTCTCAGGGTTATGGGGCAAATCTCTTTTAGAAATCGTTAATTATATGGAGCACTATGGCTTGATTCGTGTACCAAAAACTAAAGTCCAGCCAAGACATTCCTGGAATACTAATAAGCTGGTTAGTTCATGGGTTTTATTTAATCTAACCAGACATTCACATCATCATGCAAAAGCATCGGTTCCATTTTACAAGTTGGAACCCATGGAAAATTCACCAAAGATGATCAGTGGTTATCTGGGGACTATTATGGTGGCGCTAATTCCGCCACTCTGGCACAAATTAATGACACCAAAAATCTTAGATTGGGATAAAAACTTTTCAGTACCTGAAGAACAGTATTTAATTAACAATGCGAATCAGCAAAGTGGTATTAGTGAACTTGTAAAAACAAGTAAGCATAAATAGTCTTAACCCGATTTTCCACTGTATTTAAGAGAAAGCAGATTTAATTCTGTTATAAAACATTAGTTTATCGCACAACTTTATCTCGAATTCACATGCCAATATCCGTAGAATCAACGTTTGGTGACTGATAAGCAGAAAACTACCGGACAAGAGGTTAAAGATGTTAGAAATAGCCGTTATCTACCTTGCAGCAGCTATTGTTGCTGTACCAATAGCAAAACGCTTAGGTTTAGGTTCTGTTCTTGGCTACTTATTAGCCGGAATATTGATCGGCCCTTTTGCCTTGGCACTAGTTGGTGATCAGACTGATGTGATGCACTTTGCTGAATTTGGTGTGGTTATGATGCTATTTTTAGTTGGCCTGGAACTGCATCCTTCACGCTTGTGGAATTTAAGGCATTCAATTATAGGTTTGGGCGGTTTACAGGTTTTACTGACTGGGACGCTCTTTTTTATGGTGTGTTATTTATGGTTGAATTTGCGCTGGCAATCATCGTTAGCAATCGGTTTAATGCTTGCTCTCTCTTCAACGGCGATTGTGTTACAGACCTTGAGCGAGAAAGGTTGGATCAAGCAGGAAGCAGGTCAAAATTCTTTTTCTGTCTTATTGTTTCAGGATATTGCGGTTATCCCCATATTAGCACTGCTGCCTTTATTGGCATTTACTGAAAATTCCGCTGTCGTATCAAGTCATAGTAACTTAATTGAGCACTTTCCAATTTATGGGCAAGTGCTTATTTCACTCGCGGTCATAGCACTTATTATTCTAGCTGGAAAGTACGTTTCTGCGCCGCTATTTCGCTATATTGCCGAGACCCGGCTACGCGAGTTATTTACTATTTTTGCGCTATTTCTGGTTATTGTTATTGCGGTTATTATGCAAAAAATTGGTTTATCTCCCGCTCTGGGGACTTTTCTGGCCGGTGTTGTTCTGGCAGAAAGTGAATTTAGACACGAATTAGAAGTTGATATAGAACCGTTTAAGGGATTGCTCCTTGGGTTATTTTTTATTACGGTTGGTGCTTCGATTGATTTTCCTTTGTTAGTAACGCAATTTAGTACTGTGATGATCTTTGTATTGGGATTGATTGCGATTAAAGCTTTGGTGTTATATTCACTGGCCGTCTTATTTAAAATCAAAAGTGAGCAAAAACTGCTGTTTACATTAGCTCTGGCACAAGGAGGAGAGTTTGCTTTTGTGCTGTTATCGTTGACCAGTTCTTTACAAATTCTTACCCCGGAAGAAACTAAGTTGACCACTTTGGTGGTAGCTATATCGATGTTAATGGCACCTTTGTTATTGATGTTCTATGAAAAACTAATCAATAGTAAGAAAAATGAGCAACAAGCCTTTGATAAACCGGAGCAGATTGAGCCAGCGAAAAATGTCATTATCGCGGGGTACGGACGTTTCGGTCAAATTATTGGTCGTTTGCTTACTGCACAGGGCTATCATTTATCTATTCTTGATCATAGTCCGGGACAGATTGATTTGTTGCGTCGTTTTGGTAATAAAGTGTTTTATGGCGATGCTGCGCGTAAGGACCTATTGGAGGCTTCCGGAGCTAATGAAGCACAACTATTAGTGATAGCGATTGATGACGCTGACAAGATTCTTGAAATAGCTGAACTTGCCAGAAAGAATTATCCTCAATTAAAAATTGCGGCCCGTGCGGTTGACCGGCGTCATGCCTATCAATTAATGAATCTTAATATTGATTTGTTTAAGAGGGAAACCTTTGACTCTGCTTTGAGTCTTGGGGTTGAAGCACTGATAACATTGGGAAATGATGAGGCTGCTGCAAAACGTGCTGGCCGATTATTTTCAGAGCATGATAATGGTTCTTTGCAATTGCTTGCCGATTTATGGGGGGATGACCATCATTATGGTATTGCGGTAAAACAGCATCTTGATGATTTGAAGCGAGTTCTGGATAAAGATAAGGCCGAGCAGGATAAGCTTAATACTTGTCGAGAGAATGGCGGTTTAGATTGTTCTGAGGAAGATAAAGAAGATTTATCTTCGCGGTAATTTTTTTGGATATTCGATATCAAAATTTTGTTCGTCACATCATCAATCTAAATGTTGCGTGATTACCAAACTCCTGATAGGACATATTAGAATGCATACTCACACAGGTTCAGAGAATGAAAGTTCAAATCGAATTGGTTGGGCATTCGTACTTAACTTAAGTTTTACAATAATAGAATTTATTGGGGGGATGCTAACCAATAGCACAGCGATTATGGCTGATGCCGTTCACGACCTGGGCGATAGTATCTCTATCGGTTTAGCCTTGATTTTAAACAAACAGGGGAGCAAAGAGGCTGATGAAAGTTTCACTTATGGTTATCAGCGCTTCACCCTTTTAGGGGCGTTAGTTAATGGTGTTGTGCTGCTTATAGGCTCTGCATGGGTAATTTCAATGGCTATCCCAAAGCTAAGCAATCCTGAAATGCCTGTTGTCGAAGGAATGCTGGGACTGGCGATACTTGGTGTACTTGTTAATGGTTTCGCCGCATTTAAACTTAGCAAGGGAAAGTCACTTAATGAAAGAGTTCTTAATTGGCATTTACTGGAGGATGTGCTTGGCTGGATTGCTGTTCTAATTTTGTCGATTGTATTAATGTTTTTTGAAGCCCCTATACTTGACCCTATATTATCACTGGTATTTACTCTTTTTATTCTATTTAATGTCATTAAAAATCTTATTTTAACTATTCGAACATTTCTTCAAGCAACACCCGATAAAAAAGTACTCTGTGAGATCAGAAACTTGCTAGTCAATTATAAATTGGTAGAAAGTGTTCATCAT
>CBDUHU010000232.1:0-6094 GCA_965366725.1 uncultured Kangiellaceae bacterium | reverse complement strand
TAATGTGACGGTATTTTTTTAAAATAGCGTGTCAGAGAATAAATGGCACTGTGTTGTAATTTAACATAGGTTTCGAATATGGGTTTAGTTGATCGAGAACCAATAATATTAGCCTCCCAGTCACCGAGAAGACAGGAGTTACTCAGCCAGATTGGCTGCAAGTTTGATCTGCTTTCAATTGAAATCGATGAGTCGGTTAAACTGAAAGAAGCGCCACTTGCCTATGTAACTAGAATGGCTCGGGAAAAGGCTCAAATGGCGCTGATAAGTCCTGAATTAAAGGATTTGGATAACTACTCTGACCGGGCTATTTTAACGGCTGACACCAGTGTTGTATTAGGCGAGCAAATTCTTGGAAAGCCTGCAGACCTGGAGATCGCTAAGACAATGTTGCTCAGTTTATCTGGTAAAACCCATCAGGTGATTACTTGCGTAGCGGTAGCAAATACCAATGGTATTCATGTATTAAGTTCCACCACCAAGGTTACTTTTTGTCAATTGACCGAACATCAGGTCAATTCATACTGTCAGTTGGCCGAAGGTATCGGAAAGGCTGGTGCTTATGCAATTCAGGGGCACGGAGCATTATTCATCAGTTCAATAGAAGGTAGTTATTCCGGCGTGATGGGCTTACCTTTATATGAGACAGGTTTGTTATTGGACTCTCATTTTGAACAGCGGTGCTAAAACTCAAGGCAGGCAAATGAAAGAAGAAATCCTTATTAATGTGACCCCTCAGGAGTGTCGCGCTGCTGTTGTTGAAAATGGCATGTTGCAAGAAATATTTCTGGAAAGAGCCTCTAGTAGAGGGCTGGTAGGGAATATTTATCGTGCCAAAGTGATTCGTGTTTTACCGGGTATGCAAGCAGCATTTATCAATATCGGGAGAGAGCGCTCTGCATTTTTGCATGCTGCGGAAATTCTGCCAATTTCAGAAACTGAACTTATTGAAAATGAAAATATTGCCACCCCTGATATTAATGATCTGTTGCATGTTGGGGAGACTATTACTGTGCAGGTTATTAAGGACGAAATAGGTACTAAAGGTGCACGGTTAACTACTCACCTGACAATTCCATCCCGTTTTCTGGTGATGATGCCTGATAATCAACATATAGGTGTTTCCCAAAGAATTGAAGATGAGGCAGAACGTCAGAGATTAAAAGATATTTTGTCGCAAAAGGAACAGGTTGATGATGCCCCGGGGTATATTGTTCGAACTGCGGCTGAAGGGGCAAATGGAGAAGAAATTCTTAGAGATGCTGAATTTCTGAAGAAACTCTGGCAAGCGATAAAACAGAAAATTCGCGCGGCGAAAGCACCTTGTCTGGTGAATGAAGATCTGGCTCTGGCATTGCGTCTTATCAGAGATTTAGCGCCTTCAGATGTAGAAAAAATTAAAGTAGATTCAGAGCAAGTTCATACACAGTTGATATCCTTTGTTGATGAGTTTGTTCCAGCTTTACGCTCATGTGTTGAGCTATACAGTGGAGAACGCCCGTTATTTGATGTTTATAAGGTGGAAGATGAAATTGAAAAAGCTTTACATCGCAAGGTACAGCTTAAGTCAGGTGGTTATTTAATTGTTGAGCAAACCGAAGCGATGGTGACCATCGATGTGAACACTGGTGCATTTGTTGGTTATCGTAATCTGGAAGATACGATTTTTAAGACTAACCTTGAAGCAGCATCAGTATTGGCTCGACAATTGCGATTACGTAATCTCGGAGGAATGGTGATTATCGATTTTATCGATATGAAAGACGAAGAACATAAACGCCAGGTTTTGCGTACACTTGCCAAATCACTCGATCGCGATCATGCCAGAACACACATTTCTGAAGTCTCTTCATTAGGTCTGGTACAAATGACACGAAAAAGAAATAGAGAAAGTCTCGAACATTTGTTGTGTGAACCTTGTCCAACCTGCGATAGTCGCGGCAGTATTAAAACTGCACAAACTATCTGTTATGAAATTTTTAGAGAATTAAATCGCTCTGCAAGAGCTTATGAAGCGCAAAAATATCTGGTATTGGCAACCCAGGAAGTTGTTGATCAGATGCTCGATGAGGAAGCATCACATTTGGCAGAGCTGGAATCAATGATTGGAAAGCCTATCCGCTTTCAAGCTGAAAGACTCTATACCCAAGAACAGTTTGATGTTGTACTGCTTTAACATAGAGAGTATTTGTGAAATCAAAGGTTAACAATCCATTAGGACGGGCATTTATATACCTGATCAATAAATTATGGCTGTTATTAGCAACGGTCATTATTCTTATTGCTGTCGGGTTTAGTTTGCTACGGGTCTTTTTACCCCAGATTAACTATTTTAAAGATAGTATTGTTAGTCAGATAGAAGAAACTTATCAGGTTGAAATTGAAGTTGGTCGAATTGATGCTCAATGGGGGGCATTAGGGCCCATTATTTCGGCTCGTGATTTTAATTTGAAGCTTAATGATGATCAGCTTAATCTGATTTCAGTAGATGCTTTTTCCATTCATATTGATGGACTTAAGTCCTTAATGTCTAAAACCCTGACGACTGAAAATATCAATATATCAGGCGCCTCAATTAATTTTATTATCGACCGGAAGTTAGGTGTTCATTTTGATACTCTTGAAAAATTACCTGGTGAAACATCACAAAATGAAATTCAGGAAGCCAGTAGAATTCTGCTTTCAAGTATGTTCGGACAAAAATATTTAACCCTCACTGAGTCTGAGATTACCATTGAAACACTAAGTGGAAGGGAATTTTTCTACAATATCGATGAACTTTCTATCCGAAACTTTGACCAGATACACCAACTTAAAGGGGAGTTATTTGACCAGTCTGAGGGACGATTGAAACTGGTAGCAGAAATATTTGGTGATCCTTCCAATGACGATAGCCACACCAATCTTTATCTGGAAGGACGTGGAATTGAGTTAACTCGATTACCAGTGTTTGAAAATCAAAAACACCTTAAGCCTGATCAGGGGGTATTAAGTTGGAGACTCTGGAGCGATTGGCGTGGAAACCGCTGGCAAACTGCTGTAGGGGATATTCAGCTTTCTGAAGTTGCCTGGTTACAATCAGATAATGCTGATGAAAGCGCTGATAAAAGTGTTGATATAGCCAGAATCAATGAATTTACTGGACAATTTAACTGGTATTTTGAGAATGAAAATCAGGGTGTATTCTCGTTACATGATGTATCTCTAAAAAAGGAAACCAGTGAGAATAATCAAATACCTGATTTATATTTTTTGTATAACCAGAATGAAAAGTATGACTTGCGTTGGGATCTGGTAACTCATGGCCTTCAGATTGAACCCCTTGTCGAATATCTTGATGTAATATTCAATAGCAAAGGATCAAATGAAGGAGTGTTTAAACATTCGGGTTTAAAACTGGCAGTTGACTCATTAGCAATCCGTTTTTTTAAACAGCAGGGGGTTTGGTATTTACCTGAAGTCATTACTGATTTTTCCGGGCTTAGCTACCAGAAGTTAGGTGATATACCTCACTTTAATGGAACTTCGGGCGTACTTTCTTATGCTAACGGATTTGGCAGTATCGATCTCAGTGGTGAAAATCTGTTATTTGACTTTGATGACTTATTTCGAAATGTAATTGAAGCCGATTTTTTCGATGCCTCTATTAATTGGCAACTTGATGACAAGGATCAAATTGATCTGGTGGTTGATTCCGTCTACGTTAAGAATAAGGATCTAACCTTAAATGCAAAAGGAAGGTTCTTTTATCAGGATCAGCGGCCAATACTTTCTTTATATGCCGAATTAGCAGATTTAGATGCTAGTCGTAAATCACTTTATTTACCAACCGGAATAATGAGCAGTTCGTTGACCAGTTATCTTGATAACAGTATTAAATCAGGAACATTGTCGACGGTTAAAGCGGTGGTTAATGGTCCTCTGGATTCATTTCCATTCCCTCAACAAGAAGGTCTTTTTTCTATTCTGGGAGTTGTAGAGGGAGCAACTTATCAGTATTTACCAGACTGGCCGATGGCAGAAGCTTTAAATGCACGTTTATTATTTGAAGGTAACCGGATGGATATCGAGGCATCCGCTGGTTACTCGGTGCAAAATAAGGTTAACTATGCTCGTGCTGTGATCGATGACTTAACTGTTGATAATCCTCTTTTGCAACTATCTCTGGA
This sequence comes from uncultured Kangiellaceae bacterium, assembly GCA_965366725.1. GTDB lineage: Bacteria > Pseudomonadota > Gammaproteobacteria > Enterobacterales > Kangiellaceae > Aliikangiella. The sequence goes on along the minus strand of CBDUHU010000232.1, from coordinate 1,925 downwards.
TGTTAAAAGTAGTGATAACAGTGGGCGAGAATTTTTGTTGCAATCGCCGCTTAATGGTATTGGAGAGTCGTTAGAGATTATTGACATCAAAGGAGGCTTAACAACCAGTGTTGAGCTAGCGATTGGTCTGGAAGACGAAGGATTACCAAAGGTAACCGGCCAGGTTATTCCTGATAGAAAAAATGCGATTGCATCGATATCCACAATGCAATTACAGGATATTAATGGTGTCGTGAATTTTGATCAGAATGGCGTGGTTAAATCCAGATTAACTACTCGCTACCATGGTGAAACTATCAATGCTGAAATTATTGGAGCAGATAATAATCACCAGTCAGCATTATTGATTAATCTTGAAGGGATGTTTGATGCAGTGATTTTACAGGACTTTGTCGCTGAGTCATGGACCGAATTTGCTCATGGTAAGGCCCACTTTAATTCTCAGGTTTTAGTCTCTCCAGCACATGAAACAGATAAAACTCTGATCAATGTCACCAGTGATTTGCAGGGAATAGAAATTAATCTGCCAGGAGAACTTGGTAAAAAAACCGCTGATAAAACGCCATTTGATTTACAGTTGTCGTTGGGCTCAGAACCGTCGGCTTTTATTTCATGGCAACAGGTTAAAGGGCATTGGGAATGGAAAACAGTTGATGATGGTATCGAAATTACTGGCGGTGTATTTCAACATAAGCTTGACGAGCCGTTGGCTGAAATAATTGATTCATCGGTTAGTATAAGAGGAAACTTTGGTAAACTATCATTGCCCGGTTGGAGCAAAGTGTTAATGGCAACCAAAGATGAATATCAAGATATATCAGTTGTTGAACTACCTGATATTAAGATTAATCTGTCTATTGAAAAGCTTGATAATCCAGCCGTCGCTCTGGAAGATGTTAATTTGTCAATTACCAAACCAGGCAACAAAAACTGGAATATTGACTTTAAAAGTCAGCTAGGAAGTGGGTCCTTGATAATCGATAAAAGTAGCCCCTGGCAGTTGAAAGTTGATAATTTAAATCTGGATTTCAAGCCAGAGTTTTATGACGCTAGCGAGCAGGATTTACCACTTAATAACTGGTCAAATGATGGCTTTTTAGATAATCCGTTAATTTGGCCTGAAGTTGATTTAGAGTGCAAGAATTGTACTTTTATGCAAAGAGAAATGGGAAATATTGTCGCCAACTTACGTCATCAATTAATGGGGCTAAAAATTACCGGAAATGCAGAGAATGAAGCATATCACCATTTAACATTTGCGCTGGAATGGCTACGTCACGACATTATTTCCGATAGCAATATTGTGGAGTTTCCACCTGAATCAGAGCACATCAACCAGCAGAAGCACAAGACCACTAATCAGTTAACAACAATTGAATATCAACTAAAAACTAAAAATGTCGGTAACTTAATGGCCCATTGGCAAAAGCCTGTTGCTATTGAAGATAGTGATGGCACAGTTAGTGGGCGGGTCTGGTGGGATAAAAAACCCTGGGAAATAGAACCTGAAAGAATAGAAGGTGACGCACACTTTCGTTTTGGTAAAGGCTATCTTAGTGATATTAATGATGCGAAAGCGCATTTGCTTTCGTTATTTAATTTTCAATTACTGTCAAAAAGACTGAAGTTGGATTTTAAAGATGTATTTAAGAAAGGTTTTTTCTATGACCACATAGAAGGAGACGTGGTTGCAAGAAAAGGCGTTATTTTTACTAACAATGTTTTCATTGATGGTAATGCGGCAAAGGTTGATTTAGCGGGGAGTATTGATCTGAATAATGAACTGATAGAGCAGGAAGCGCTAATCACCCCGCAACTTACTTCCAGCTTACCAGTGCTAGTTGGTTGGGCGGTTGAGCCTGCGACAGGTTTATTAGTTTATTTATTGAATAAAATTATGGAACCCGCTATTGATGTTGTTACTC
>CBDUHU010000231.1:0-6116 GCA_965366725.1 uncultured Kangiellaceae bacterium | reverse complement strand
TCCTATTGGGAAAAGTGCTTTTTCTAATCCCATTAAGAACAAGGCTAGTCCAATTACTACATAAACACCACCAAGGATTACTCTTTTAAGATGTGGAATAGGTTGTTTTAAAACTACGATCTGAAAAAATAGAATGACCAACAATATTGGCAGCAGATCGCGCATGCTTCCAAGCATTGAATTTAAGAGTTTCTGTATGGTTTTCCCCAAGCTAATTTCCTTCTAACTAATAATTCTTCTGACTAAAAACATGTTATTTTCAGGCATTATTGGTTATATCAATAGATTAGTTATAAATCCAGAAATCGTCAATATCAATCAATGTATATTTTCCTGCAACTGAGTATATAGAGCAGTTGAATGATCTAGCGCAGGTTGTCTGCCGATCAGTAATCTGGCTTTTGGACTGAAACGCTTAAGCGTTTCAGTATTTTGGTCATATTTGTAAAACACAAGATCCGGACATAGCGAAATATTTCAAGTGCAATTTATTCTGCACTTGAATAACTCCTGAATATTACTTACTCATTTTAATGAATAAACAACCAACTCAAATGTTGTCAATATCGGTAAAAGTATATCTACAACTTAGTTTTTATTATTCCGGTTGAGACGTATTCTTGATTAGCCTGAAGAACCAGATAATCAGAAGTGAAAAACCAATGGCTCCTGCAATCATTGCCATCAAGTCACTACCAGCCCATCCGGTACCGATCCCATCAGGCTTTTTGCTCTCAATAAATGCGACGGCTGCAATTCCGACTCCTAATAGCCCTTCTCCACCTACAAAGCCGCTACCTAATAGCACTCCACGTTCACGGCGATCCTCAAGCTGCTTTTTATCTTTAGTACGTTTCTCAAAATAGTGGCGGATTAAGCCACCGATAAAAATCGGCGTCATGGTTGATACAGGTAAGTAGACACCGACAGCAAAAGCCAGAGAAGGTATTTTAAACAGTTCACAAACAATAGCGATAGTCGCCCCCATCGCTACCAGACTCCAGGGTAAGTTCTGATCGAGCACCCCATCAATAACCAGTTTCATCAATGTCGCTTGTGGTGCAGGTAATTCCGCTGAACCAAAACCAAAAGTTTCAGCCAGTAATAAAACTGAAAGACAAACAAAGGTAGCCGAAGTCAGTACTCCAATTAATTCAGCAATCTGTTGTTTTTTGGGTGTCGCGCCTAACAAATAGCCACTTTTTAAATCTTGTGAAGTATCACCTGATATAGACGCAGCAATGGCAACCACGCAACCAACAATTAAAGTGGCTGCTTTTCCTGCATTATCAGTCCAGCCCATAGCAAGAAAAATAGTGGCTGTCCCTAACAATGCGGCAATAGTCATACCACTAGTAGGATTTGATGTGACCCCGACCAATCCAACAATTCTTGAGGCAACGGTTACAAAAAAGAACGCGAAAATAGTGACACACAATGCTGCAATTAGCCGGGTTTCAACACCCCCAACCGCCCCAAATGCACTTGGAAATAAGGTCAATACCAGTACGATCATAAAAATCCCGATTGCCACAACCTTTAACGGCAGATCCTGATGAGTTCGTTTAACCTGAGTGCTAGTACCTTCACCAATATGTTTTGCGCCGATTTTAAAACTCTCCAACATCACCGGAATACTTCGAATTAAAGTAATAATGCCTGCAGTGGCGACAGCGCCAGCGCCAATATAACGTACATAACGTGTCCAAATCTGGCTTGCTGACATATCTTTAATTAAGTTAACTGTTTCTGGAAATAGGGGTAATGTTCGAGCATCCCCCCAATAAGCTATCCCAGGTATGATAATTAGTGCAGATAATAAGCCACCACCAACCATTACCGCGGCAATTCTAGGTCCCAAAATATAACCAACCCCAAAAAGTGCCGCTGAAAGATCAATGCCAAGGCTGGCTTTTTTAATAAACGGAACATTAAAAGAAGCGTGATTAGGAATGACTTTAACCCAGGAAGTCAGGGCTTTAAATAAGGCTGCAACTCCCATTCCCCAGAAAATATATTTCGCCTTGTTACCACCAACTTCATTGGCTACCAGTACTTCAGCGCAAGCGGTTCCTTCCGGATAAGGTAGTTTTCCATGTTCTTTTTCGATTAAGTACTTACGTAGTGGAATCATAAAGAGAATTCCAAGCAATCCACCTGACATGGCAAGTATTGTCATTTGGAGCAAATCGGGCGCCATTCCCCACATAAATAAAGCGGGTAAGGTAAATATCACCCCACTAGCGATAGAGCTAGATGCTGAACCTGTCGTCTGAGCGATATTTGTTTCTAAAATAGTGCTTTGAATACCAGCCTTGGAGAGGATCTTAAATACCGCAACGGCCATAACGGCGACAGGAATGGAAGTGCTGATTGTTAATCCAGCACGTAACCCTAGATAAGCATTAGCAGCTCCAAATATTATGCCAAATAAAATGCCTAAGCCGACGGCTTTAAAAGTGAACTCAGCAACGGACTCCTCCGCCTTGATATAGGGAGTGTAGCTTTCGCCTTCTTTCAGTGGGACATAAGCTTGAGAACTAAGACCTTTTTTCTGGCTCATTGATGGTAACTCGCAACTATTATTTTTATTGGAAGCCTATATTTAATACATGAGAGAGCAAGCTGTCAATGAAACACCTGTTTAAATATTTGCCAGTAAATGTCAGTAAATTAGCAATGAGGCTAATCCCCTGACAAAATGAGCGACATTCAAAAACAACTAACCCCTTCTACCCCCAGTTAATAATCGTTTAATATAATCGTTTAATATAATCGTTTAATATAATCGTTTAATAGACTGTCTGTTAATCGGCTTCAGTTAATAATCGTTTAATAGACAGTCTGTTAATCGGCTTGATTTGCATCATTCAATTTATCAAACAACTCCTGTATGATTATCCTCTGCAAAAACAAGGAACGGCCTTTATTACAAAGGCGATATCAGTCTAATCAACGCTATGGAGCACTTTATGCGTCACTTTTTAATACTTCCTCTTATTTTGATGATATTTATCTCAAGCTGTAGTCAAGAGGATAAAGACCAGACAGAAAATAAAACCCAACCAAAACCTCACCCGGAACTAAAATTAGCAGAGTTTAATAGTAAAGCATGGCTTCGAAAAGAACTCCCACAAGATGCTCTGGTTTACTTACGTGCGCCAAATCTATGGTTTTTAGTTCCTGGCTTAGACAATGGCTTTAAATATGCTCAAGGTAACGAACAACATGTTAAGCAATTGCAACTGATTCAGAAAGGTCTGTATGAAAATTTGATCAGTAAAATGCAACAGACTACCAGACCACTGGCAGAGTTACTGGTTAAACATATGGCTGGACCACTTGAATTAGCTGTATTAAATAATCCAGATACCCCAACCATGCCCAATCTTTTACTGGCAACTACACTGGAGTTTAAACAAGCCGCTAACTTTACAAAAAGCCTGGAGGAATTAATTGAACAACAGCCCATGTTGCAACTTAGTCAAAAGACAGACGCAAATGGTCAGGGGTTACTAACCATTACTCCAATGGGCATTAATGCGCTGTATCAATTTGACCAGAAAACAGGTCGTTTAACCATGATTACAGGTATGGCGTCTGACAAAAGTCAATTACAAAGTCTATTGACTCAGGTTAAACCGAGCCAGACTCATGTTATGTATAAAACTGAAGAGAAAATAGACGCCAGTGGAAAAGGCTTGTTTGGTTTTATTAATACCAAGGCGATTTTGCCCATTGCACAAAAAATGCTACCACCCGAAATGATGGCGGGGTTGCAGATGTCCGGAGCAGATAAACTAAATGCTCTTGCTTTCGGCTATGGCAGTAGCAATAGTAAAACTCGATTAAAAATTCTGGCCGATATGCCTGTTGCCGGTTTTAGAGCATATTTACCAACAGCCAATAACAATCTGGATATCAATGCTCGTGGTGAGATTAGTGCAGTGGCTGTTTTGGCACTACCAACAGAAGTCGAATTTAAGCGCATCGAATCAACTATTATCATGATGAATGGCGCAGCACCGGAATATACCAAAAGCAAACTGGAATTTAAAACGAATACCGGTTTTTCAATAGAGCAAATACTAGGAATGATTGGACCAGAAGTGGTCTATTTTTCCGATGATATCAGTGATTTTCTAGCCATACGTTTAGCTAATCAGCAGCAATTTTCCCAACTATTAAAAAGTGCCGCTGATAAAGGTTGGATTGAATATAATGACTATCAGAAGAATGGACTAACTATCAAGCATGTTGCAACCCAGCTTATGTCATCAAGTAATGCCACTGATGCCATGTTAGCTGAACACCCAATCATTGCGGAAATGTTAAGTAATATAAAAAGCCATTATTACTGGGTGGAAGAAGATGGCTACCTAATTTCTTCGGGCATTCCTCAACCATTAATTGAAAGGCACCAACGTAAAGACATCACTAGCGTAAAAAACTGGTTGGTTAATTCTCAGAAACAGGATCTTTCCAGTGCATTTTTGGGCTATACGACTTCTCAATTAAATATTTCGAGAAAATCCTATTATGTCTATCTACAAATATTAAACGCACTGGCCGATATGAGCGGAGCCGATGTGGATGCGTTTGCTCTTCCACATGCTGGCCAAGTTGGTTTTGGCGATAAGGGCAGCATCGGTTTTAACCTTGATTTTGATGAACAATATCTGGCTCTGGAATTTAACTTTGAACAAAGTTTATTTGATGCGCTTTATGGTAATATTTACCAATCGGCGGCAGTAGTCGGTATTTTAGCAGCAGTGGCAATGCCAGCTTATCAGGATTATATCCTTCGCAGTAAGATTGAATCGGTCAGCGCTTCAACCTCGGCCCTGAGAAATGAAATTTCAAATCAGTTGCAGTCGGGAAGAACCGCTGATCAAGTTGAAATTTCAGACCAAAAAGTTAAAGAGTTACTAACTCCAGGTTTAGATCTGGTTCAATCAATCAAGGTAGTGAAAGGAAAAGTAGTCGTTCATTTTAGCAAGCATATTTCTCCACAAATTCTTAGTGGTACCAGCCTTAGTTTTAGTCCCTACTTAAACCAACAAACAGGGGGAGTTAGCTGGCAATGTCAGAGTGAATTTCTGACAACTAAACATTTCCCTTCTATTTGTAAAAATTAGATATGTAAAACTGATTTTTTAGTTTGCTGTTTAAAAATCGAAAACGGGCATTATTGCCCGTTTTTCTATGATGCATAGCTTTGCCAGATAAAAGATCATACAAAAAATATGACTAATAGAGTCCAGGATTCTTAGTCAACGAGCGCCAGAATATGCATATAACAACCACCCCATTGATCTTTATTGTCATCATTCACCCTTACTTCAACGTTTTTACCGGCAAATTTAGCAGCCATCAGAATCGATAATTGGCGATCACCACGTTTATCATCTTTTAATCTGATTAATACCCCTCTCTCATTAGAAAAGCAGGTTCCAGCAGATGTAAACCCCTCAATAAACACACCATCTTCATATTGTAAATGACTACCTAAACTGTATATTTTACTCACTTTACCCAGATGAGTGAATTCGGCACTATTCGAATTGAAAGTAATAAAACCCAATGCCAACGCCAAGATGATGTTCTTCATCAATTATCTCCAAAATATTAATCATTTAAACAAAAAAGTCATTTATCAGGTAATTAATCATTGATAGTAAATATCAAGCGGCTGGAATTATATTACAACCGTTTGCAAACCCAGTGAGCAATTTACAACAACATATAAGCAATGAGTTATTAAAATTCGGACAATCTATAGCAAAATTCTGACAATTTGTCGGTATATTCAGATAAAACAGGGATAATTGACTATAAAGCACTCAAGTCATGCTAAAAATATAAAAGGCAAGTCTTCAGCAGACAAGCTGCTAATAATATTAATATCCTGATTTTATTTGCGCCTTTCTCACTAACAGGCATTAACCGCTAATCATGTGGCAGTGGCTCTTAACTCAGTTATTGTTATTAGTACTACTTAAATACCAACCAACATTCGTATTTATTTAACCACTCCATCTATTTGTTAATAGAACCAACTTTCTTTCTCGCCAGTATAAAAATACCAATATTCAAAATAAGAAAGCAGATAGATG
>CBDUHU010000230.1:0-6122 GCA_965366725.1 uncultured Kangiellaceae bacterium | reverse complement strand
TTGTGTGTTCCTTCATAAGTGTTAACCGCTTCAAGATTTAGCATATGGCGAATCACGTGGAACTCGTCACTGATACCATTACCACCGTGCATATCTCTTGCGGTTCGTGCTATTTCCAGAGATTTACCACAAGAGTTTCGTTTAATCAGCGAAATCATTTCTGGTTTAAATGCTTTTGCGTCAATTAACTGGCCAACTCTGAGTGCCGATTGGAGTCCAAGGGTTATTTCCGTCTGCATATCAGCCAGTTTTTTCTGATACAACTGAGTGGCAGCTAATGGTCGATTAAATTGTTTACGATCCAGACCATAGGTTCTAGCCGAATGCCAACAGTATTCCGCTGCACCCAATGCGCCCCAGGCAATTCCGTAGCGAGCCATATTCAGGCAACCGAATGGACCGGAAAGACCACGAATTGTTGGAAACATATTTTCTTCCGGTACAAATACTTCGTCCATAACAATTTCACCGGTTATCGAAGCTCTTAATGAAAATTTTCCATCAATTTTTGGCGCAGTTAGTCCTTTCATGCCCTTTTCAAGGACAAAGCCGCAAATTTTGTTATCTTCCGCTTCATTCTTAGCCCAGACAACAAATACATCTGCAACCGGAGAATTGGTGATCCACATTTTAGAACCACTTAATACAAAGCCACCATCGACCTTTTTAGCTCTTGTTTTCATACTTGCAGGATCAGAACCACTGTCAGGTTCAGTTAACCCAAAGCAACCAATCCATTCACCTGTTGCTAGCTTTGGCAGGTATTTTTCCTTTTGTGCTTCTGAGCCATAAGCATTAATTGGATGCATTACAAGGCTTGATTGAACACTTAATGCTGATCGGTAACCACTATCAACCCGCTCTACTTCTCTGGCAACCAGTCCATAAGCTACATAGCTTACACCGGCACAACCATATCCGTTAATGGTTGAACCAAGCAGACCCAGCTCACCCATTTCACGCATAATATCAGTATCAAAAACCTCATGACGGTTAGCGTCCTGTACCCGTGTCATAAGTTTATCTTGTGCGTATCCATGTGCCATATCACGGATCATTCTTTCATCTTCAGTAAGCTGTTGATCTAATAAAAAGAGGTCGTCCCAAATATCCAGTGTCATAATCTTTGCCGTTTTGTTCTGTCAGGGTGGAAAAAGTGCGCTAAGTCTAGCCAAAAACAGACTAAGAAACCAGCGCTAAAGTAGTATTTTAAAGCGGTATTAATTGACAATCATCAAGCAGACCTGATTTAATTCAAATATGCAATTTAACTAATTGATATATAAACAATATTTTTAGTTCCCGAGGTCAAATGTCTACAAAAGCAAGAATTGAGAACTGGTTGAACCACGAACAACCGCCTGCGAAGTTTCCAATCTGTGACTTTGAAAAGCTCTCATATGGGATCAGAGCCGGGGATGTTTTACTAGTTGAAGGAAGAAGTCGCGTATCTGATGTCATTCGAGTGATTACACAAAGCCGCTGGTCGCATTCGGCGCTTTATGTTGGACGTTTACATGATATTGAAGATAAAGAATATCGAGACAAACTACTTCAACACTACGATGCGAAGCCTGATGAGCATTTGTTGATCGAAGGGATCCTGGGAAAAGGCATGATTGTTACTCCTTTGAATGATTACCAGAGCGATAATCTTCGCGTTTGCCGTCCTTCAACACTCTCTGCTAAAGACGCCCAGAATGTTATTAACTATGCAATCGATCAATTGGGACTCGGTTACAATGTTCGCCAGCTGTTTGATCTGGCCCGGTTTATATTTCCCTGGCGAATACTGCCACGTCGATGGCGATCCTCATTGTTCACCCGCAACCCAGGCGCAGTAACCCAGACAGTCTGTTCATCCATGATTGCAGAAGCATTTTACTCAGTTAAGTATCCAATACTGCCGTTATTCAGACGCCACGGTAAGACTGGAATTGAACTGATACCAAGAAATACCCGACTTTACACACCCGCAGATTTCGATTATTCACCCTATTTTGATATTAAGAAATTTCCATTTATGGGAACAACCACTAACACCCCCTATCGTAACCTGCCATGGAATAAAGATGGGGTTGTAGGCCATGGTGAGCAAGACTTCGATATTTATCAGGAACCCGTTGACAAATAGTTTTATAAACCATCATTTTGCTAGTAACTATTTGATTATTAAACTAAATTCTTACTTTTAGCGTTTTAATAAAGTTTTTCTGAATTATTACTGGATTTATTTCTAATCTGGACTAAAGTTATATTTATAGCTAGTTGAAATTAGCCAATACGACTGACAAAAGCAGGCTTTGTTTCAACCAGAGGATTGGTTTAAAAAGAAAAATTAGTTTAAATAGTATATTACCGATTTACTTCATTTACTTCCCCTACCCCAGGTCATCTGTTAAGAGCCTGGGCTTTTTTTTGGAGGACTCAAAACTTATCGGCTTAGCTTTGAGGGATCTGAACAGACAAAATGTCGCATTCTAATTGATCAAGTAATTTTTCTGCTGTACTACCTATCAATCCAGTGTGGTAACTTGTTCCCAGAACTAAAAGATCAATATTGTATTTATTGACTAACTCGGGCAGTAAAGTTTCCGGGTATCCTTCTTCCAGGTGGGTATACTTTTCATCCAACGGATAATCACTAATTGTTTTGTCAAAGCTCTTTTGCTGAGATTCTTTAAGCTGGCTCACATATTCATCATAATTATCTTCGCCCATTGAGAAATCAGCAGGTCCGACACCAGCTCCCATGCCAAGGCCAATATCGCTCCATAATTGATAGGCAATTGGTTCATAGCAATGAGTGATATGAAGCTGTCCCTCTAATTTTGCAGCCAATTCGCTACTACTCTTAAGAATTTGCGGATCAAGTTCATCAGGTTTGTCATGGGCATGTGAGGGATCAATAGCCGCCAGGATAGATTGATATTCATTGCTACTTTCTAGCTTTGTCAATATGAGCGGAACACGACATGATTTAAGTAGCTGCCAATCATTTGGCGTAAAGAACACTTTATTAATCAGCGGATGTTTGTGAGTAGATTTGATTACCAGATCAATATTGCTGGAATCTGCTTTCTGAATGATAGCTTCATATAATGGCTTATGCCAGACCACATCAAAAGAGCACTCAATACCTGCTTTTGTGACACAATCCAGATAGCTTTCAACCCACCTTTTTTGGCTACTAACATAACCCTTCTTAGCAGCCTCCAGTTCCTGAGGGTTAAAAAATGAATTGCCGACTAGTCCACGATTATAGACGACCAGAAATAGCTCAATACTTGCGTCATAAGCCTTAGCAAGATAAAGCGCTTTATCTAATGCAGGTTGCTGCTCTCTCATTGGATCAAGGCAGACTAAAATTTTATTGATTGTATGCATCCTATACTCCTCATTTCACGCAATAAATTGAAAGCGAAATGCACAATAACCAAAAGAGGGTTAACCACAGGCATTGAGTTTAGTATAGCTAAAGCTTATTTTTTCATCTTGATTTAAAGCAATTAATACTAAAATAACATTTAAACTTCTGCAAAAAATAGCCGACGATAGTTTTTTGTAGTTTGTTGACAAAATTCCTCAAAGGAAACTTCACGTAGCTCAGCAAGGTGGCGCGCAACATCCACCACATAAAGCGGTGAGTTAGGTTTGCCACGGTGAGGCACCGGTGTCAGGTATGGGCTATCCGTTTCAACCAGTATTTTATCGGAGGGAATTGCACGGGCGACATCGCGTAATTCATCAGCATTTCTGAAAGTCACAATACCGGAAAATGAGATATAGAACCCCATTTCAATTGCTTCTAGTGCCATAGATAAGGATTCAGTAAAACAATGAAGAACTCCACCAACCTTATCAGCGCCTTCCTGTCTAAGAATATCAAGCGTATCTTTTCGAGCATCCCGGGTGTGAATAATCAGTGGCAGTTTGGACTTTACTGCAGCTTGAACGTGAGTCCGAAACAAACGTTGCTGTTCATCAGCTGATTCTTTTGCATAATAATAATCGAGTCCAGTCTCTCCTATTGCGATTACTTTTGGATGTTGCGCCTGTCCCACCAGATACGCCTCATCAATATCCTGGCCTTTGGTATATAACGGATGTATCCCAACAGAGGCAAAAATATCTGGATTTTCTTCCGCCAGTTTAATTACCTGAGGTTGATTTTCAACATTGATTGCGACACAAAGAAATTCTTTAACGCCCGCATTGCGAGCTGTATCCAGAGCATTGTTAAAATCACCACCAAATGGTTTAAGATCAAGACGATCAAGATGACAATGAGAATCGACGAGCATGGTTTACCTATGGATTAAATAGAAATTAAAAGTAGGACTGTGTCAAAATTTAAAATAAAATTTGAAGAGTTAATAGTCGGTTAAAGAGTTTGTTAACTACATTGTATGGGTTATTCTGTCTGACTCCAATGTTCCAGCCAGGTGGGTCTCAATTTTACCCCTTGTTACCCCTTTATCCTGTTCACTGAACTGAACCCCAATTCCTCTAGCCTTGTTTCCCTGGGCCCCTTTCGGTGTAATCCAGATAATTTTACCAGCAACAGGTAATCTGTCTTTTTCATCCATCAAAGTAAGCAACATAAAAACTTCATCGCCAATACTGCACTGCTTATTGGTGGGGATAAATAAACCACCATTTTCAACAAATGGCATATAAGCAGCGTAAAGCGCTCCTTTGTCTTTAATTGTAAGCTGTAAGATACCGTGTTTAGGAGAACCGGGAGTAGCCATAGTTTATCAATTAACTCTTAGTTGCTGATTGTTTTGTTCACTCATTAGATTAGCCAAGATTATAGCATATTATCGTAATAAGAGAGATCGAATATTTCTATTTCAGCATAAACCAAAATAGAAATCACATTAATGATAGTCTTTAACTAACTGATGTTGAATTAATTTTACTACCAGCTTCAAACCATTGTATCAGCACTTCCTGCAATTGCAGTTTTTCCTGAAGGTTCGAGCCACTCAATTGAGCATGATTGAGTTCCAGCAGTTTCTGATAAAGAAAAAATGTCAATTTAGTCGGTAATTGGGTATATTCTTCAAGACCGGTTCGATTGGTAATTGCTAACTGGACATGGTAATAATAGCTGGCGAGTCCCGCAGCTAATCGCTCTAATTCAACAGTTTCAAAAAATTCCTGTGGTGTTAATTGATTTAATAATACCCTATCACAACACTCAAAAAATGATTTTCTATTTTCAACCCCACTAGAGTTAAGATAATCTCTAGCTTTAAGCGGAGCGAAAAAGCAACTATTTAGCGCTTCGATAATGTCAGACTCTGTGCTTTGTGTTTGTTTCTGTAACCAACCCAATAAAGTGTTTTTGGTCAAAAGAGGCTGCTGGATCTGGCAACGACTTCTGATTGTTGCAGGCACAGTATGCAAACTATCGGTTAATAATATCAATAATGTCTTGTCACCAGGTTCCTCTAATGTTTTTAACAATGCATTAAACGAAGCAGTGGTCATTGCTGATACAGAGGTAACTACCGCAACCCGCCATCCACCAAGTTGTGCGGTATCAGCCAGCTTACCGGTCAATTGGCGGATCTGCTCAATACCAATTGATTTTTTTTGTTTGCCTTTGTTGTCTACCAACCTATCCACTAAATAAAAGTCAGGGTGAGTTTGTGCATCAAATAAATGACAGGACTTACAGTTATTACAGGTATTGAAAGCCTGACCATGGCAGGACGAGCAAAGCAGGCTTTTGCCAATATATGAAGCAATCTCCAGCTTACCGCTACCTTCAGGTGCCACTAACAGCAATGAATGAGGAAGACGTTCTGATTGATACGCTTGAGACAATACTTCTAAATTATCACTAAACCATGGATAAGGTGCTTTCATCATCAAGCCGTTAGCAGAATTGCTGGAGCAAAGTTCTTAAGGAGAATTGTACCTGCTCTATTTCCGGCGCTGCGTCAATCAAACTGATACGTTCTGGCTCCTGTTTAGCACGCTGTAAATAAGCTTTTCTAATTTTTTGATAAAAGCACATTTTTTCACTTTCAAACCTGTCTGGCGTGCCTCTTAAGCGGGTTCTAGCCATACCTTCTTCGACCGACATATCAAGTAATATCGTTAAATCT
>CBDUHU010000229.1:0-6123 GCA_965366725.1 uncultured Kangiellaceae bacterium | reverse complement strand
TCAAGAATGGTGACAGATGAGAAAGGGAATTTATGGCTGACAACTAAGTCAAAGAGGTTATTCTACTTTTCTTATAAAGAGAATCGCTTTGTTGAACTTAATATCAAAAATTCAGATGGACTTTCGATAATTTCTGAAAATAAAAATGAGTTGAAATTAATTTCTGATGTTGGTGACGTTTTTACTGTTGATAATTCCAGAAATATAACTAAGTTATTTTCAAACCGCTCTTTTAAAGCTAAAGACTATGACATCAATGACGCCGTTTCTATTGATGCTGGATTAGTTGTAGCGACTTCGAATGGAGTCATATTAGTTGATTTTGAAAAACAAAATATTTCTCAATTAAAAATAGAGGGAAGTTTTAATTCAATAGAAAAATGGCATGGCAGGGTTCTTATTGGAAGTAGTACAGGCTTATATATCTATAATCACGAACTGCAAGCCATAGAAAAAATATCTGGGGCTAACGAGGAACTAGCTAACTGCATAATATATACCATTCTTAATGAAGGAAATGAAAATATTTGGCTTGGAACTTATGAAGATGGAATTATTATTCTGGACAAAGAGTTTGATATTGTAGAGCGCATTTTAAAGGGAAGCTCAGAGTTGTCTTTAATGCAAAATGATACTGCCAAGGCAATATTTCAGGATGATTTTGGTTTAATCTGGATTGCAACCGATACGGAGATTGCTCAATTTAATCCCCAACACAGATATTGGAACCATACCCGCGAATTGGCTATAAAAAGTGATGCAAATAAAAGTATTGCTGGTATTTCAGAATCTAGTAATGGTTTGCTTTTTATTGGTTCTCATTCGGATGGGATTAGTGTCTATAGTAATAATGCTCCAGATAATACTGGAAAACCAATAAGAGTGATTGATAGCTATACAATCAAAGACGAAAAGTTCCCATTACACAGTATCTATGCAATCTATGCGCATTCTGATGGTGCAATTTGGGTAGGGCATGCTGAAGGTATCGTGCGTATTAATCCTGAATCCTGGGAGGTTGAGCGATATGAAGTAAGTGTGGAGCCGGAAAGTCATGCAGTAAGTGTGGAAACAAAAAGCTACTCAGTAACCGAAATACAGGAAGCCGGTGATAACACCTGGGTTGGAACCTATAAGCACGGTTTGATCCAATTAAATGAAGATAAAACAAAAATTTACAAGCTTGAATCACAGACTTCATCTTTATCAAATTCAAATAGTATTTATCGGATATACGTTAGTAAAAGTGGAAAAATCTGGGTCACAACCACTGGAGGCGTATTTGTATACGATTCAGTAAAGGACTCCTTTATTGAGTTTTCTGATTTAGTTGCAATTGATAGTCGTCTTCATGGGGTAAGTTACAGTATTGTTTCAGAGACTGAACCGGGAGTTTATTGGATAGGAACTCATGGGTATGGAATTATTATTTATGATGAAGTTAAGGGAAGCGTAGAATATATTTCAGAAAAGAAAGGTTTAATGAATGGAAGTGTTAATGGCATTATCTGCGATGGAAATTACTGTTGGGTAAGTACTAATGATGGTTTGTATGTTTTTAACTCGAGAACTTATGCGGTTAGAAAATTTGATTATTATGATGGTTTACAAAACAATGAATTTAACGGGAAATCATTTCATCAATTAGAGGATGGTAGACTAATATTTGGTGGTATTAATGGATTTAATATTTTTAGGCCAGAAATAATTAACCAAAAGAAAAATAATGCCAGACCAATCGTTACTTTATTTGATAAAGACAATGACTTTATTGGTACTATGGGCTCTGAACCTGAAACCAGTTCAGTATTTGATGTCCATTATTATCAGCTACCTGTGACTTTTGAAGTGAAGTCTATCCATTTTGCCGATACAGATTCCAATTATTCGAGGTTTCGCTTTGCAAACGAAAGTTCAAACTGGACTGAAAGTGGAGAACTATCGACTATCAGATATTCTCAGTTGCCATTTGGAGCCAGCCAGTTTGTGGCCCAGTCCAGGACAAGCCATAATGATTGGTCATTAAATCAGGTTGAATTTAAAATTAACTTTATTCCACCATTCTGGAAGACCAGATGGGCATATTCTATTTATTTGTTATTTTTCTTTGTATCTCTCTTTTTTATTTATCGCTGGCGGATAAATATTATCAAAAAGCGAGCAATGAAACTTGAAAAAACAGTATTGGAACGTACTAATGAATTGGAACTGAAACAGAGAACAATTCAAGAACAGTACCAACAACTTAAGAAGTTATCTGAAGAGAAAACGATATTTTTTGAGAATATATCCCATGAATTTCGAACACCATTAACCCTGATACTTGGGCCAGTAAAACGATTGTTAAAACAAACAAACGAAAAAGCGACTACTGAACAATTGAGTGTTATCAACCGTAATGCCACCAGGTTATTAAATTTGATTGAACAGTTGCTGGATATTTCCCGACTGAATGCAGGATTAAAAAAGAATCAACCAACTTCAATTCAGCTTGCATCCTTTATTGATGAAATTCTTGAGGATTTTAGAGTGACTGCGATAGAGATGGATATTACCCTGGAGAATATTGTTCCGTCAGATATGTGCATATTATTTGACCCGGAATCACTGCAACGAATATTACTAAACCTGACATCTAACGCAATCAAGTACAACGTTAAAGGTGGCAATGTTAGATTTAGTTCAGAAGTTGGAGACAGAGTCACCTTGATGATTACAGATACAGGTATTGGTATCGAAAAAGACAAATTAGATTCTATTTTTGAGCGTTTTTCTCGAATGGAAAATAATTTAACCATTGCTGGCACGGGAATTGGATTAGCTTTAGTTAAAGAATTGCTAGAATTAAATGGCACTTCAATTGATGTTGAAAGTCAACTAAATGAAGGAACACAGTTTTCGATTAGTTTCCCTTTTTCAGACAGAAAAGCCAGTGATATCGAATTGGTTAAGCCGTGTGAACTAATAGACAATAGTCAACCGCCTATAATTCAATTGGATTCAAATAAGCATACAATTGCTGATTCAAAGACTCAGGTTTTAGTTGTCGATGATGATAACGATATGCGGTTTTATGTTGAAAGTGTGCTTAGTGCATACTCCTTATTATCCGCTAGCAATGGTAAACAAGCCTTATCTTTAGCGATTGAACAGGTTCCAGATATGATTGTTACTGATGCGATGATGCCGGTAATGGATGGGTTCGAACTCGTTCGTCAAATAAGAGAAAATCCAATTACTAATCATATACCTGTTTTGATACTAACGGCACGAGGTTCAAAGTATAGCCGCCTGGAAGGGTTAATGACGGGTGTTGATGATTATTTGACCAAGCCCTTTGATGAACTTGAATTAAAGCAAAGGGTTGAAAACTTGATATCGAGTCGACGGTTATTAAGAGAAAAATTTTCAATTAATGAGCGGGCGGTTCTCAATATTGACTCAGCCCCCAGCGCAGAAGAGAAGTTTCTCAATAATATGGAGCAGACTCTTGCCACATTTTATTCTCATTCAGAGTTTTCACTAAGCCGGTTTGCCAGTGAGTTAGCCATGAGCGAGCGGCAATTACAAAGAAAGTTAAAAGCGATTACCGGCATATCGCCTACAGAGGCTATTAAGAAGTATCGGCTAGAACGAGCTAAAGTTTTGCTGCTCAATGGCGAATCAGTTTCTAATGTTTGCTATACGGTTGGTTTTAATTCGCTCCCACATTTCTCTCGGGAATTTAAAGAGATGTACCAGGTTTCGCCATCGAATGTTGGTCAGTTGAAGGAATAAATTTCAGTTTACGTCTAATTTAGATTTGTCGCTCTTGGATAAGATGCTGTCGTTGGTTGGTAAATAGCTTTAATCTAGTCGTTTCCAGATAATTCTTTGACGTTTTGAATTAAGCATAACTTGTTGTTTTTATTCATACTATCTCCTGATGCAATTAGTTCTAGGAGATATCAATGTCATCAAATATCAATACTACGGAAATGCTGGAAACCTGGGCTCTGGAAGTAAGTAAAGGTTGTAAGCGAGCGGAAAGCCTTCTCTGTAACTACCTATTAAACAGATATAAATCACACTTTTGTAGTCAGGGCTACTCGATACAACTGGTTGAGGATGCGACACAAGAAGCTCTAATCTCAATTCTTGACGCATTACGAAATGATCGGTTGAAATCGCACTCACTCGTTAGTAGTTATTTTTATACCAGTTTGAAGTATCAATTATGGAATAGTAAACGAAACATTCAACGCTTTACACCATTAAACCATATGAGCGAACAAGTTAATGATAATGAAGTCGATGAGTTGCTTGAAGGGTTTTCTAATCAGGAAAAAATCAACAGCGTATATCAATCGATTATGAGGCTCAATCGTCGTCGAGATCGAGAGTTGCTATTACGTCGTTTTTTTGAGGAAGAGGGTATTGATAGTCTTTGTGAAGATTTTGAAATGCCAAAACCTCATTTTTATCGTGTACTTCATAGAGCAAGAAATAGATTATCTGCGCTTATGCTATAGCTATTATTAACAAGGTAGTCTCTATATTCATTTAGATTAGTAGCAAGATATTTTATTATTGAGTATTACTTGTTAATTTGACACGAGAGATGACTCAGTAGATGAAAAAGGGTAATGAATATTAAAATAGTTATCATGTTAGCTAGCCTGGTGATTTAGACTTTTGTTCTCAATATTATTGGTCTCTGTAACTTATTAGCAACATCTTATTGATATTCTGAATTGTCTAAAGTATCTGAATATTTTCAATAGAAAATTGATTTTAATGGGGGTTAGAAGAATTGAATTAGATTGAAATGTTATCTGGAATATTTTTATATAGAGGTTTATTGACGTTGCGAAAAATGTTACATTAGGTTGATTTTTAAACAAATCAAATTAAGGGCATTATAACAACAGGATATTATAATAATAGGACCAGGACGTCGTGAAAAATAGTAATTATGTTTGCTTTGTTATAGGGATTATAACAATGTTTTTGGCTGGAGGAGATCTTCAGGCATTTGAGCTGCCTTTTGAATATCAATTTCAGCATGTTACCCGTGAGAATGGGCTTTCTCAGGGGACCGGATACGCAATTAATCAAGACGCTACCGGATATATCTGGTTTGGCACTCAGGAAGGCCTTAATCGGTTTGACGGCAGACGAATAAAAGCCTACTTTCGCTCAGAACTCCCCCATGCACTTAATGATAGTTACATCTATTTTATTGAAAATGATCGTTACGATCCTGAGCTAATGTGGTTGGGAACTCATGGCGGATTACATAGTTATAATCATCGGACTGGGCAATTCAAATATTATCATGGTCAAGATGGCGCAGATATATCTAATAAGCAAATCTATAGCGGTTTTTTTGTAAACAGCCAGTATGTCTGGTTAGCGACTGATTATGGTCTTAACTACTTTGATACTAAGAACTTAATTAACCAGCCATTTATTCTATCCTTCCCAAGGATCAACAATGAGAAATTGAATGTTATATATTCACTGGTACCTTATGACAAAAATAATCTTTTGTTGGCGACTCAAGCGGGTTTATTTAAGTTTAATCTAAATACCAGAAAGCTTGTTGCACATTATCAAATTGAAGGTAATCCACTTATCTGGAAAATCATTAAGGACATAAATGAAGAGTTCTGGATTGGTACTTCTAATGGTTTGTATCGCCTGAATAAACAAGATCGATTAAACCATATCCCACTGCCCGGATATGAAACGCCTTCCAATGAACTAAGTGTCTATTCTTTGATGCAGTCAAAAGATCAGACTATCTGGGTTGGTTCTGGTAAAGGAGTTTATTTTAAAAAGAAGCAAAAGCAATTTATCTTGTTGGATAAGAATGCTGAAAATCAATCTTCAATTATGAATAATACCATTTGGTCAATCTTTGAGGATAATCAAGGAATTGTATGGTTTGGAACTGACTCGGGCATTAGCCGATATAACCCAAAATCTTCATATTTTCATACCTTAACCAAACGAGCCGATAACCGTGGATTAAGTGACTACTGGGTATCGAGCATATTTCAAAAGACGCAGCTGCCGTTGTGGGTTGGTACTAATAATGGTATTGATGGTTTTGATCAAGATGGCGTAAAAAGCTGGCAC
>CBDUHU010000228.1:0-6152 GCA_965366725.1 uncultured Kangiellaceae bacterium | reverse complement strand
TAAAGCGCCGCTTTCCGCTTACCTGTCTTAGTTTGCTCTCCAGTCTCTTCAATAATATCCGAATCTAACAACCGCCGACGAAAGGACTTTTTCTCTAAAGTTGATTGAGTGGTAATTTCAAAATACTTCTGCGCTTCTGATAGGGTAAATTCTTGTGGTAATAAATACAATGGAATAGAAGTATATCTTGATTTAGCAACCAGCCGTTCTTTCACCTTGCTTAATAATTCACCATGATCAAAAGCAAGTACCTTACTTTTTAATGAACCTAAAGCAACCCATTGGCAATCTGTTCCAAGTAGCTCATCTACCCCACGGTTAGTATCACTTACTAATGCCATAAACAAAACTGTTGCGGTCCAGCCTCTGGGATCTCTGGTTTTAGAAGCAATGGTTTCAACCTGCTCAATATAATCAGGTTCCAATTGTGTTTTCTTAGCAATCACGCGCCTTGCAGTTTCGCTCAGATCTTTATCTTCATCACAATGAACATAACCACCAGGAAGGGCTAGTTCACCTTTGTGTGGTGTTTTATCCCGCTTGATTGTCAATATTTCTAATTCACCATTTCTAACCGACAAGTAGGCTACATCGACAGTGAGAATAGGCTTTTCAAAAATTTCTTTCATTATTTTGTTCATTAACTTGATTTATAAGTGGCAGTGTGCCACTATTTGCTTGGTTTAACAAGTGGCATAAAGCCACTTAATGTTTGGTGATATCAAAATAAGTTATCTAACAGACTCAACAGAGAAGTTAGCAGGAGTATTCAAATGGCACTAGTTAGGTATTTCAAAGCACAACCAACAGACTATGTATTGCACTACAAAGGTGGAAAATTAAAAAAGCAAGGTGAAGGCCTGAGCTTCTTATATTACGCACCGACTAGTAATCTGGTGCGTGTTCCATTAAGCAATCAAGACCAACCTTTTATATTCCGAGAAGCAACTTCAGATTTTCAAGAGATTACAGTGCAAGGTAATATGACATATCGGATTACCGATCCTTTAGCTATTTCAAAGGCATTAAACTTCTCCTTAAACGACTCTGCTAAAGGCTACGCATCGGATGACCCTGAAAAACTAGCGACTCGTACCATCAACCGCCTTCAGGTAATCATGCGCTCTTACACTCAATCACTCACTTTGACAGAAGTGCTAGAGTTAAATGCTGATACTTTAGAAACCATTCAATTAAAACTGAGTGCATCTGATTTCCTAAAAAACTTAGGGATCGAAGTATTAGATCTGAGTATCACCGCAATTAAACCCACCCCGGAAACCGCAGAAGCATTGCAAACGCGTGAGCGCGAAAGATTACTGCAAGAAGCTGACGATGCAATTTATATTCGCCGTAATGCCGCTGTTGAGGCCGAACGCAAAATCCGTGAAAATGAATTGAAGACTGAACAAGCGGTGGAGGAGAAGAAACGCAAAATTCAGGAAGTTAAGCTGGATGGTAAAAAAGCCGAACAACGCAAGCACCAGGAAATGAAAACTGCACAGATGAATGCTAATATTGAACTGGAAAAACAGCGTGACTCTTTGGTTAAACTGAATGCCGAAAATGAAAAGATAGAAGCAGACTCTGCTTCTTACAAGTTGGCCAAACAATTAGAGCCAATTAACTCACTCAGTTCCGATGTTGTGCAAGCACTAGCTACAATGAATATGGAACCTTCTCAATTGATTGCCCGTTCATTTGTCGACTTTGCCGCCAACGCCGAAAAAATTGGTTCACTAAATATTTCTCAAGATGTTTTGAGTGAGCTTATCAGTCGGGATAATGCCGCATGAACAACTTAGCGTCTAAACTCAGCCATGAACCAAAAAATAACCAGCAACTAGAGCGCCGCGGTTTAGAGCCCAGAGTCGTTATTATTTATCGAGAAACTCGTCTTGATGAATTGAAACGTCGATACAACACTTTGGCGCAGGCGCGCTTTTATATTGAACATTTAGGCGCAGACTTTGATGACTATGTCGCTGACGATAAAAGTTACAAAGAGTCTCTTGTGCTAGTACAAAGCACCTATCAGAAGATAGCGAAAGTACAACTAGTCGATAGAAGCTTTCTAAGTAATTTTATTTTCGCCGGTGACGAGACAATTGTTGTGGTTGGTCAGGATGGACTGGTTGCCAATACGCTAAAGTACGTGCGCGATATTCCTGTTGTCGGTATCAATCCAGAGCCGCAAAGGTACGACGGTATTCTTTTGCCCTTTAATGCCAATGATATAGCTAAACTTGCACCAGAGACAATTAACCATTCAGGATCAATAAGAACAATTTCTGGTGGAAAACGACAGCAAAAAGCGGTCACCCTAGCCAAAGCTGAATTATCCAATGGACAGTCAATGATTGGCGTTAACGATATCTTTATTGGGCCAAGGCAACACAGTTCTGCCAGATATGAACTGAAATGGAAAAATGCTAGCGAATTGCAGTCAAGCTCAGGTGTCATTGTCAGTACCGGTTTAGGTTCAACGGGTTGGTTTCAGAGTTTGCTCAGTGGTGCCAGAGGAATTGCTGGTAACCTAAATAAAGACAGAGCGAATTTACAACGAGGATTCGCCTGGAGTGCTGAACACCTCTATTTTTGCGTCAGAGAACCTTTTCCCAGCCAGATAACGGGAACCGATTTAGTTTTTGGTAAAGTCAGTAAAAAGCAGCCATTAAAAATAAGCTCACACATGCCAGAAAACGGTGTGATATTCAGTGACGGCGTATTGGACGACACCATTGACTTTCATTCCGGGTTAACCGCGACTGTTGGTCTGGCTGATTGGCAGGGAAGGCTGGTTGTTTGAGCGATTGTGTTCCCAGCAGTTAGTTGGTTTATCGGGCTATTGATTATTATAGTTATTTAGTGAAGAGCATTATCTTATGCATACTGAGCAGTTATGGACATAGTACATCACAGTCTAATTGGCGGCGCTGGCTTAGTAATGCTATCTTCAGCGGGATACGAAGTTGCCGGTGCGGCTTTTATCATAGGCAGCATTTTTCCCGATCTTGACGTGATCTTTATGCTTATCGGAAAACGCTTTTATCTGCAAAATCATCAGGGTATTACGCACTCTTTATTTCTCGCCCCAATTTATGCTGCATTACTAATTTGCTTGCCTTTAATGTGGTTGCTTAATTTATCTTGGCAGTGGCCTGTCTTTTTCGCAGCGCTAGCGGGTTTAGTTATTCATATCGCGCTGGATTTATCAAATACTTTTCGGATTCAATTGTTTTCTCCTTTTATTAAAACTCGCTATAGCTTGGACGCAGTATTTTTTATCGATAGTTTTACTTTATTCACGACAACGATGTTCTACTTACTCCATGTCAATTTTGATCTTGAATTAAGCATGGCCTGGTATCCTCTAGCTTTGGTTTGTTATGTTTTTGCAAAGTGGATCTTGCACAATAAAGTACAACAAAAGCAATTATGCGACTATGCTATACCGAGCGCGTTTAATCCATTTGAATTCTATATTCTCAATGTTTCTAAGGATGCGCTAGAAGGCTATATTTTCAACTCATTGAGTAATAGCAAAAGAAAAAAAATAAGGTATTTGCAAGTTAATTCTGAATATTTAGAGCTAGCCAGGAAGAGTCAATTATTTAATGATATAGCAGGAATTAGTCGGGCGTTCTATATTACAGAAGTTAACCAAAGTGAAGATTCGATAGAACTGGTCGCTCAAGATCTTGCTGTGCGTAATTTTGCTGGTCGATTCGGGAAGACTAAAATCACATTTGATAAGCAAGGTAGTATTTTGCATGAGGAGGCGAATATCTAATATGCATTTAGATAGCAATAAAATTTTTAGAATAAAAAGAACACCGGGCTTTCGGCTAAATCTCACTGATATTATTTTTATTATGGTATTAAGTGGACTATCCTATTTGCTATATGAATTTACTCCTGATATGAGTCTGTATGGTGTTCCTCTTTATTTGGGTATCAGTTTCTTTTGTTTTTGTAATATCTTCCGTATTGGCAACAAACTTGAACCATTTTGGTATATTCCTTTCCTTTTGATTGCAGTGTACTGCTTGTACTATTTTGATTTTGAGTTATTTTGGAATCTAGTAATATATTTCTTAGAGCCTTGGAAGTGGTGTTTGATTACCTACCATATAGTCTACCATCCTTATCAAGGCATTGGCTTTGAATGGATTAACCGAATGAAAAGTAAATAGTTTAAGGTGCCCAAATGGATAGCAAATTAAGTGGATAATAATTTAAGTGGATAATCAGTCAAATCGATTAATAGGCTCAGTAGTTGGACTCGCACTCGGTGATGCGTTCGGTGCTCCTTATGAAGGTGGGTTCTTAGAGCGTACGTTATGGAAAATGCTTGGTAATATTAATGGCAAAAAGCGCTGGACTGACGATACACAGATGACTATCAATGTAATCGAATCGCTACTTGAACACGGCGCAATAAATCAAGAAGATCTCGCCAATAGATTTGCCAGGTCTTACCGCTGGTCTAGAGGATACGGACCCGGTGCCGCCAAACTGCTTAAACAGATAAAAAGAGGCCAATTGTGGAAGCAGGCGAATCGTTCAGTTTTCCGTAATGGTTCATTTGGCAATGGTGGAGCAATGCGAGCGCCGGTAATAGGGCTCTTTTTTGCTCAAAGAAATGATGAGGTCATTATGAAAGCCGCGCACCAGTGTGCCGAAATAACTCATGCTCACCCTTTAGGTATAGAAGGCTCGGGTTTAATCGCGCTGACAATATCGCTTTGTCTCAAAGAATTAAATTCAATCGAAATTATTGAACGTCTACTGCGGATAGCAAAATTAGATGAATTCACTACAAAACTTAATAAAGCGAAGCATTGGTTACTGCAACCGCAAATTGAAAGTCCAAAAGTTGTCGCAAAGGAGCTAGGTAATGGAATTGCGGCTTCTGAGTCTTGTGTTACTGCTATTTATATTGCTCTGATTCATTTTGATAAACCATTTGATGAGTTACTTGAGTACACGATTAAAATTAGTGGTGATGTCGATACTATCGGCGCAATGGCTGGTGCAATCTGGGGAGCGACCAGGGGCTATGAAGATTTGCCCGGGGCTAAATTAGAAAGGCTTGAAGGATATGAAGATATAAAACAATTAGCTTATTTATTGGCTAATAAAATCGAGTAATTTCTTTCTAATGCCATAACAAAAAACGAAGTAGATATAGTTTTATATATCTACATCAATAGTTAGATATCTTTTTCGATATTTTTCTGCGATATGTTAGCCTTAAATAAACTCAATAAAATATTTCACAAAATAAAAAAACATATTAAATAACAACAAGTTAATAGATATTTGCATTGTTTTTTAGAAAGTTGGCATCCCACCTGCAATATGTCTATCGAGGCTATAGAAAATCTTCATTCTAAAATTCGTAACCTATAGGTCGCTGGTTCGAGTCCAGCCAGTTGTTTAGGCAGCTGTAGCTCAGTTGGTTAGAGCAATAGGCTTTAAAAGATTTTTTAATCCTCTCAACTCATAGGCTATGACGGTCGCTTCCTTCTAACTGCCTCCTATGCAGTAGACTGAAAATCTACAACTAGCGCTGTCGCTCTCTTGTGAAGTATTTTAAGGAAATAAAAATGAAACTAACAAAAAATAGAATATCAATAAAAAAAATGGACGCGTTGGTGTTAAATCTTGATGCCAATAGCCAATTGAGCAAAGAACACAAGCGAGTCAATCAAACATTGGTTTTAACTTTAAACGCTGAAATGATGCGCCTGGGCTATGTAATGAGTGAGGCATTGTTTGCGGCGGCTCAGCTTCAAAAACATGATGAGCTGGTTCGACTATGTAATGAAGTTATTTCTGTTCTAAAAAACATAAAAGGCGATGATGTAGTTTATCGTCCAATGTACCCAAATTTTCCAGTTCAAGTTATCGAAGCTGATTTGGTTGAACTCTATCTGAACGCGATGATGCATTATTGGTGCTTTGGTGAGTGGAAACCTGCTTATGAAAAACTTCCACGACAATTTACATTAGAATCAGTCAAGTTCAGACAGATAGACCTGGCTAGTGAAGAAGAATTTAATAATGTATTTACGACTTTACTCAAATCAAACGACTCACTTTCAGAGGAAGACAAGTCGATTGTAGAATGGTTTATTGAATTTAGA
>CBDUHU010000227.1:0-6159 GCA_965366725.1 uncultured Kangiellaceae bacterium | reverse complement strand
CAGTTGTTTGTTGGAAAAACACCGGTTCAATGGGAGCAGCTGAATTATAAAATCCAGGAGTTAACAGCAGATAAAAACCGCCAGCTTGTTTTATATATTGCGGCCGACAAACAATCAAAACATGAATATTTTATCCGAGTTTTAGATTCGCTCAGATTACAAGGTATCGATGATGTTAATATCGAAACTTCCCATACTGAATAATGATAACGCTCGTTTATGGCTTGCAGTAATCGTAACATTACTGATGTTCTTCTTAAGCTATTTTAATTTTTTTCAAGATTCTTTTGCCATTCATTTTGAACAGAAAAAAAATAGTATCACAACTAAAAAAAGTCATTATGCAGCTTCAACTCTTTCAGTCAAAACAACCACGACTTCAAAGAAACTACCCAAGTTATTAACCAGAAAAAATACCGACCATAAAATAATTAAAACTAATGGTTATATCGCTTCACCAGACGAGCAAGAGTTTAGCGAAGATCAGAGAACCAGATTAATGGAAGAAACAAAAACCTCTATCGCAAGCAAAAGAACTGATTTTATAGTCGGAGCGATTCATAATAAAGATATTGAAAAATCACTTTTATATTCAAAAGCTCCAGTTTACCCTGCTCAGGCTAGAGAAGAGGGAATGGAAGGAACTATCAGACTAAAATTAGATATTAGCGATGCAGGTATCGTTTCCAATGTAAAAATTATTCGTTCAACGGGATATCCCATACTGGACTCGGAAGCAGTAAAAGTTACAAAAAGCTGGTTATTTAAGCCAGCAAAACCACAATCTGTGAATCGGATCTGGGTACTAAATATGCAATTTTTACTTGATTAAACCTTATAAAGATTTGTTAGTTAAGTATGGTTGATAGACAAAATATCAAGTCGTCATAACCAATTTTAGTAGGAAAAGCTGAGCACTCAAACGACTAAAAATAGCCTTATTGAATGCCCAGTATTAAGTATAATCAAATTTCACCATCAGCAGGTTGTAATTACCGCCCCTGAAGAAGTGATGTTGATGCACGGATTACTGTCAAACATTGTATTAAAAATACGGTTTGCCTCATCACGTGCAAATGCTTTACGCGTACTGTTACCAGTAATACTGTCCGCATCAACAGTAAACCACCATAACCACAATGCCTGGAAACCAACTGCCCCACGACCACTTGGAGAACCTATACCACTACACCCATTGGTAAAACTCTCATCACAGGAACTCGAACGTGCCGGACATTTATTAGAGCCATCATTTCCATTGTGTCCACACCAGTCAGCGTGCCTTGCTTCATGAATCAGGGTGCCTGCTCGTTCAACCACATTTTCGTTATAGAAAAAAGGTAAGTACAGACGTGTGTAATTATCCTGCCAGCCCCACTGAGTATAAGCACGAGTACCACCACTTCCGCATCGGGCATCCAGCTCATCCATTTCACGCATAGTATAATTTCCGCCCCAATGTAAAATGCTGCCGGAAAAATCGTTTCTGGATTTACTTCCAGGACCATCGGCATAGTTTACCAGGTAAATCGCATTCATTGTTCGACCTAAAGGTCTTCCCATATCACACGCATTAGAAAATCCGAAACCATTATCCCAATCTCCTTTATCAAAGTCATAAGCATCCCAGAAATAATTTACCCAGGTGCTGTTACACCAGTTACCGACTCGATTTTCCCATACCATATTAGCAGAGCAAGATGCTGCTTGAGAATTTGAACTGAGTAGAAAGTTCGATAATAACAATAGAATTAACAATATATAATTTTTCATTTTGGTAACCTCCTAATCGTTGCCATTATCATTGGGAATAATTTTCTCATTGTCTTGCTGATCATTGGTTGATGCAGGAATGATCAATTTTCGTTCTTCAACACTACTCCCGGTTACTTTAAAGTCTGTGAAGTCGCCATAGCCAAGAACTTTTTTTCCATCAACTTTAACAACTCCCCGTGGAGCTTTACCTAACTCATATAAGCTAGCGGCAGCAACACCGCTAAATAATGATTTCTGTGCATAAATTTTTTGTAATAGCTCTACCGCCTTAAGGTTTTCTAAACCATTAATTGCTCGGGCATGTATACGATATTCCGTTGAGTAAACCTTTTCATCTACCCTCTCTGGTTCAGGAAGAGCTTCTGTAACAATACGATATAGTTTTTCTGTCGCTTTCCGGTTTTGTAACCTGCCTAACAAATGAATGGCTCTCCAGCGAGCTTCACCATAGTGATTGTGTTTTTCTTCTTTACCATATCTTGTTAATACATCATAAACTTCAATGACATCACTTACCGCTTCAGGTTGGCGTTGCAGCTTTACCAACGAACGTCGCAATTCATCATCTTTACCATAGCTATCCATTAATCTGAAGTGCTCATCTAAATAGCGGTATTTTTTTAGTATTTCAGTCAACTTGTTATCAGTTGATATCTCTAAAGAATCTCTTTTTACATCATCAAAGTCAGGCGGGGTTGATTGAGTTGGAGCATCGGCAACACCTTGCTCAAGCCGTTCCGTAGGTGTTTCAGACTTAGTCGGATGTTTTTGTTTGCATGCAGATATAGTGATGCTAAGACTCATCACTAGCAGCAGAATTATTTTATTCATTATAAAAATCTCCTTATTCTATAAATAATTTAAGATGTCACTCTATGCTGCCAACAACATCAATACGACTAACTACGCACAAACCTGTCAGTCTAACTGATTTGTTACAGGTAGATTGATTCGGTGGAGCAAATACGACCACTTTATTAATCAAAGATTGATAACACAACAAAGAAACGACTTTACAAGTTTTGGTAATACGTTGGCAGAAAGCCAATCAAGAGAAAAGCACAATCTTCCTGAAAATGCCCAAAACTACAGCAATTTAAGTTTAGTCACTAACCTGAAAAATGCAATGCGTTAAGAAGGACAATCAAAGACAAGTGATGCACATTACAAGTAAACACATTTATTTGTAGAAAATATAAAAGAAATCCAACTAACTTTCTCAAAGCATCCCGAGTATAAATAGCTGATTTGCATGCCCGAACTAAAAACCGCTAAGTAACAACAGGATCGTTTGTCGACTTTGCGTATTCGTAAACGCCTGCCTGAAATAGACAATTGTTCGAATTACCTGGCATTAGTTATAAAAATTTCGCTTTTACTCAGAGAAAATTGATATCACTTTCGCTATTTAATCAATAATTTTAATGATATCGCTTTTTGCGAATATCGCACCAATATCAATTGATAACTCAGGAGAGCGATAAAGTGTTGGTGGCACGCTAATATCAGCAAGGTAAAGAGAACCAATATGTCTTTGCGCTTCGCTTGAGAACAAACCTTCTTTTGGTAATGCCAAAGTTAATGTTGCAGCAGCCCTGATGGCTGGAGAGTAAACTTTTCCCGTTGTGGTATCAAGGCCTGACGGGGTATCCAATGATAAAACCGATACATCATTTTGATTAGCGTAGTCAATCAACTCGCTGATCAACCCATAAGGATCCCCTTTTAGACTATAACCAATTAAGCCATCAAGAATAAGGTCATAAGACGCTTCATTCAGCCCCTCAATCTCGCCGATTGAATGAGAACCTCTTACTTTCATTTGCTGCAATATCGCTAACTGTTGGGCCGGAACAGGGGTCATACGCTCAGGAGCCTGGGCTAAACACACATGAACATCCGCCCCCCAGTTAGATAATCGCCTGGCTGCAACCAGTGCACCACCGCCATTCCCACCGCTTCCCGCCATTACCAGTACAGACTTTCCCTGCGGATTAGCTGACAAAAAACACTCCCTCGCCAGATGCGCCAGATTTCTTCCTGCATTTTCCATCATACGTACCAGATCAATTTTGAAGTCCTCCACCATTGCTCGATCGACTTCAATCATTTGTTCAGTAGTGATATCAGGAATATCTCTTCGGGAAACTTCGATCATATCTAACCCTAAAACTGTGAGGAATAAGACAACATACCTATAATGCTTAAAGAATGAAACACAAGACCATCATTTGACCGGTTTTAGTCTTCAAGCGTGGCGGGTCAATTTTGAAGTATTAACTCCACTACCCAAATCAATGTTAGTACAAATACAGCAACAAAAATAACCCCAACCACGATGAATTGAAGCGGATCTCCGTGTTGAAAATCTCTCTCATGCTTTTTATGGTTTTGAACTCCAAACATTGCAGCAATCACACTGAAAATAACAGCAGTAAGGCTAAGATTTTGTTTTTTATCAGATTCTGCTGAACCGGATGGCTTGTCGGTCATTATTTTTTCCTGGTTGAATTTTGCTTCTAATGGAAATTAATGATAGTTTTTTTAAGTTAATGGTTACAGATACAATTAGTTAAAATACAATGGGTACAGCCAATAACTCGTAATCAACTACCTAAAGTAATTGGACTTCCAATGAAATCAGCACTATATAAGAACTTTGCCAATAAATTAAAGCAACAGATTGTTGAAGAACGCTGGCAAATCGGAGAAAAACTCCCTTCCATTCGTCAATTAAGCCGAGAGTACCAACTCTCAATCAATACAGTCATCAGTGGGTTACACCTGTTAGAAGCAAATAGGGTGATTGAAGCAATTGCAAAAGTAGGATATTTCGTAGCAACTCCTCAGTGGACGCAGAATAAGACAAAACAGATCAAACACCTGATAGCTCCACTGGAAGCGAAGGTTCCACATTTATTTCATGATATTATGGCGCGCAGTGCTGCTTTTGATATTGCCCCAGATGCAGAAAAAGAAAAGCCATCTTCACACCTGATTAGTCTCAACCGTCATATTAATCGTGCGCTACGCAGCAAGGTACAACAAAAATCACTATATTATGATTCTCCTGCCGGTTCTGAGAGTTTAAGGTTTCAAATTAAAGAACGTTATAGAATGACTGGTGTTAATCTATCAATCGAAGATTACTGCATCACATCAGGCTGCCAACATTCACTTTTTCTCGCACTGTTTTCGAGCTGCCAACCAGGTGACAATGTTATTGTTGAAAGTCCTGCATTTTACGGGGTGTTACAGCTATTAGAACAACTTCGCCTTAATGTTATTGAAATACCAGCAGCTGCGCCTTTTGGAATAGATATTGACTCTTTTGAGAAAACTCTTTCACGTTGGCGTGTAAAAGCCTGTGTATTAACACCTGCTTTTTCAACACCTATGGGAACAAGCATCCCGCTGGAAAACAAAAAAAAGATCATTGAGTTAGCGAACCAATACGACCTGGTAATCATTGAAGATGATATTTATGGAGAGCTATACTTTACTCAAAGACCTCAACCAATTAAAGCGCTGGATAATGAAGGCAGAGTCATTCTATGTAGCTCATTTTCCAAATCTCTTTCCCGAGATCTAAGATTGGGCTGGATTTCAGGTGGCCGCTGGCACAATAAAATTATGCGCGCTAAACTGGTTTCACAAATGGCTAATAGTCAGGCATATCAACAAGGCCTTACTAGCTTTATTGTTGACGGCCATTACAAACGCCACCTTTCTTATTATCGCAATACTCTAAAGCAACGGCGTGATCAGTTAACGCAAAACATCATCCAGTTCTGGCCAAAGAGTGTCCGTTATTATATTCCAGATGGCGGATTATCAATGTGGATAGAACTCAATAACAACATTGATACCTCTGCTATATATCTGGTGGCCTTAAAACAACAAATCATATTAACGCCCGGTGCATTATTTTCAATGAATAACTATTTTTCAAATTTTATTCGATTGAGTTTTGTCCACCCATTAATTGGAAAAAGAAAGCTGGCTTTTAACAACCTTGCTAAGTTATGCCACGAAAGTTAAGAGTTTTCGGCAACCAGACCTTTGTTCTTCACTCGTTCAATAATCATCTGATGATTTTTTTCTTTTGAAGTGCTCAGTAGTTTGTTTGCAATGTCATTGTCTTTCCTCCAATAGGTCTCTACTTCCTTTACGGCCAATAGATATTCTAAATCCAATAATTGCTTTTCACTAATTTTATCAATTGACTGTTGCATATCAGAGAATTTCATTTCAACTCCCTGCCTGCTATTTTCTATCAAGTTTGATGCCTGATGGGCATACGATGATGCTTGAAAAACCCTTAACTCATTGCGACACTGGGTAATTCTCTGAATAGCACTTTTTAGCCTGACTTCAACCTCT
>CBDUHU010000226.1:0-6165 GCA_965366725.1 uncultured Kangiellaceae bacterium | reverse complement strand
TCATTAATATTAAGTGCCACATACAGACTTTTATTCGACCATTGTTCCCTACCGACTCTCGACTGCATTTCTAACAGATAATTACCTTCTGCTAATCCAGCAATGGTAAAACGGCGTTCTTTTTCAATGTTGTTCCATTCATCACTTAATCCGAGTATTCTATATCGATATAGCTGAGTACCCAATTTTCGAAAAAACAAATCGGCAACGGCAATTTTTATTGTCGATTTTTTAACCGTGGTGTTGATTTGTGGCCGTTTTAATTTGTTCAATTGATTAAGGTCTAATTTTTCAGAACCAATTTCTACACTGGATAATTTCAAATTAGCATTTCTGGGAGTGTCAGTAACCGCGTTACTATTAATTACAGTAATACCGTTAATACTGCCAAAATATAACAATCCATCATTATCAGTAAAATAGCCAGCTGTGTTAAATTCGTTACTTGAAAGCCCATCATTTTTCTTAAACACACGCATGTTATCAGGGTTTTCTGAATAGCGAACAATTCCAAGATTGGTCGAAAGCCATATTTGCTGCTCTCTATCTTCAAGAATTCCATAAATTGAGTTGTTAAGTAAACCATTTTCCTTGGTAATACGTTCAAAAAAGACTTCATCATCTTCATCACGAGTCACCTTATTTAAACCACTCGAAGTACCAACCCACAATATACCTCGTGTATCTTCATAAATTACCTGAATATCATCATTTGAAATCGACTGAGGATTTTCAATGTCATAGACATAGTGAAACCACTGTTCAAGTTCTCTTGAGTACATTAACAAACCACTTAAACCACCAACCCACAAATTACCGTCTTTAGTTTCAAGAATATTGGTAATTCGAGTATTTCGTTCTCTGAAGCTAAAAGGGAGTTCCTTGTGTTTTTCCGAAAAAGACAGCTGCAACCGATGATTGGTTGAAGCTTTCTCAGTTACCCCATATAACCCGCTAAAACTAGCGACCCATAACTTACCAGAATGGTCTTCATATATCTGAAAAATAAACTCCTTAAAGTGTTTATTTTCACCAGCAATGGAGATCTCGATCGGGATGATTTTTTGTGTCGTTAAATCTGCAACAAACAGCCCTTTATTTGTTCCAATCCAGAGTCGATTATTAAGATCGATAAAAAGTGAGTAGATAAAACTTGAATTGACTTCTAACGCACTTATTTGCTGATGAAATGGACGCGAAATTTCCCCAGTCATCATATCCATTTTTAATACTCCACCGCCAAAACTCGCAGCCCATAGATTCTCATTCTTATCTTTTGTAATTCCATGTATAGCATTTGAAGCATTAAACTCTTCAACATCAGAGTGAGTAAAAATATGGCTGAAACCTGAGTTTTCAGGATCGAGTATATTAAAGCCACCAGCATAGGTTCCTAACCAGAGCAACCCGTCAGAATCAATAAAAATTGAAGTGATATCAGAGGATGAAAGACCGCCCGGCTGTTCAGACAAATCAGGAAATTGTTCAATTTTTGATTGTTTAGTATGAAACAAATTCAAACCTTCACTGGTGGCTATCCAGAGGTTTTCATTGTTATCAAATGCCAAATCTTGAATCCAGTCATGACTCAATGAATTTTTTCGGGCGCTACCTTTAAGGTAAAGATGGTATCGATCATCGGAAATATTATAGTGGAACAATCCATTATTGGTTCCAATCCACAAATGACCATCTTTAAATTTTACATTCTTTAAACGCCTCTCCTGCAAAGGCTGCTTTAGACTACCGTCACAATAACTTTTTAATTTTAGACTGTCTTGTTCAATCGAGTATATGCAGTGGCTAGTGACAACCCATAGCTGCTTGTCTGTATTTTCAATATGAACTACATCATCTTCCAGAGAGGTTCCGTTTGCAGAAAAAAATCGTGAAATTTTATCAGTCGCTTTGTCGACATAAAATAAACCACTATAAGTGCCAAGAAAGATATTACCGTTATTTGTTCTGGATAAAGCGATAACAGGGATCTTTAACTCATCCTTGTCAGCACTATAATTAATAAAGCGGTTGTTTTTTAAATCGAATCGAGCAAGACCATTTTGTGTACCTAACCACAGACCATGCTCTCCATCTTCCAGAATTTTGTAGACAAGATTGTCATGTAATGAAGTTTTATCGCCATGCCGATGCTCATAAATCTTAAAATCATAACCATCAAAACGATTGAGGCCATCCTCTGTAGCAATCCAGATATAACCTTCGCTGTCTTTTTTTATATCATTAACAACACTTTGTGAAAGACCCTGATCAATAGAGAGCTTTTGAATTCTAAACTTCTTCTTAAAACGTTGGTCATGAGGATTTGCTAGTAGATTACCAGTTAGCAATAAAAATATACAAATAAGGCTAAAAGCTAGTTTAGACAAACATTTTTCCTGTTGTTATTAGTTGTCCTTTTGACGGCTAGTTCAATGAGTCAATATAAAAATCTCAATTTTTCTTATTAAAGGTTATTTTGCTGAATAGTTCTTGTTTTATTCCTTTTTTGCCTGCATAAACCTGTTTAAACAATTCAAAATCTTTTTCTATATCGCCGCTCAAATTTACCAGCGGACCAAAACCTAAAGTCCTGGTTTCAGCATCAAGAAAGCAAGTTTGAATAGGTACATTAGCATTAAGAGCGATATGATAAAAACCTGTCTTCCAGTGATCTTTGTAACTACGAGTTCCTTCAGGAGACAGTGCGAATACCATCTTCTCACTCTTATCAAATGCCTCAACAATTGTCCCAACTACATTTTTATTCTTAGTTCTGTTAACAGGAATACCACCAATTTTCCTTAATAACCAACCTATTGGCCCGATAAAAATCGTATGTTTACCAATAAAACTCACTTTGAGTGAATATGAAAACTTTACTAATAAGAAAATAAAAAAATCCCAATTGGAAGTATGTGGCGCAATAATTACCACATACTTATCGATATTGGGCGGCTCTCCTTCAAGATTCCACCCGGTTAATTTAAGGATTTTTCTCGATAACCAGGAAAACACTATGCGCCACCAACATTGTGTAACTCCATAAATGTATCATCTTGATTGTCGCTATCATCATCAATTTTTTCAACATTACCGGTCTTTTTCGCAAAGTCGTTTCTTTTACAGTCCAATGCATCCAGATAACTTTGATTAATATCTCCCGTAACATAGTTACCGTCAAAAACCGAAGTATCAAAACGCTTAATTTTAGGATTCCCTTCACGGCAGGTATCAATCAAGTCCTGTAAATCCTGATATATCAATTTGTCAGCACCAATCAATTTTTCGATTTCCTGATCATTTTTCTCATGGGCTATCAGTTCTTTCGCCGATGGCATATCGATACCATAAACATTTGGATACCTGACCGCCGGTGCTGCTGATGCAAAGTAAACTTTGTTAGCACCAGCTTCACGCGCCATATCAACAATTTGTTGGCTAGTTGTTCCGCGGACAATGGAATCGTCTACCAGTAACACATTTTTGCCTTTAAACTCCAGCTCAATCGCATTGAGCTTTTGTTTTACAGATTTCTTTCTTTGTTGTTGACCCGGCATGATAAATGTTCTGCCAATGTAACGATTCTTAACAAAGCCGTGGCGCAATTTTAAGTTTAACTTTGAAGCGAGCTCCATTGCACTGGTAGTTGATGTGTCAGGTATAGGAATGACAACATCAATATCGTGTTCAGGCCAGATACGTTCGATCTTGTCGGCCAATTTTTCCCCCATACGCAAGCGCGAACGATAAACTGAAATATCATCCATCAATGAATCAGGTCTTGCCAGATATACATGCTCAAATATGCAAGGTGCCGGTTCGTGAAATTCGGTACACTGACGGGAATGTAGATTACCTTCTTCATCAACGTAAATAGCTTCCCCGGGATTTACATCGCGTACTAATTCAAAATCAAGTGCATTTAGTGCAACACTTTCAGAAGCAGCCATGTATTCTATTTTTCCGTCCACTTCTTTTTTACCAAAAACTAATGGTCTGATCCCATAGTGATCACGAAAACAAACCATACCGTGGTCGGTAATCAGTGCAATAGCCGCATAACCACCGATGCAACGTTTATAAACATTTTCTATTGCATTAAAAATAACATCATGAGTTAACTTGTTACTGCCGTTTTTCTGTAATTCATGTGCAAACACATTAAGTAAAATTTCAGAGTCAGAGCTAGTATTAATATGTCTTCGGTCTGTCTCATATAATTCCTTTTTTAACTGATCCTGATTGGTCAGATTACCATTATGTGCCAATACGATCCCGTAAGGAGAATTAACATATAATGGTTGAGCTTCAGCTGAAGTTGAACACCCAGCAGTAGGATAGCGCACATGTCCGATCCCGATATTTCCTTTTAACCGACGCATATGGCGAGTATGGAATACATCTTTAACCAATCCATTTGCCTTGCGTAAAAATAAATTCCCTTCGGTTTCAGTAACTATCCCTGCGGCATCCTGCCCACGATGCTGTAACACCGTTAGTGCGTCATATAACCCCTGATTAACAGGAGAATAACCATAAATACCGACAATACCACACATAAACAATACCTTTTCATAAAAGTCAGGATTCGCTGCCACCAGTTAGAGGAATACTAACCTCAGGCATTGAGTTTTTAAAATGATCGTAGAACCAATTCCCCATAATTTCAACATGTGGGATCAACTGTGATTGCCTCCACCAGGGATCTTGTTCTACCGGGGTAAAAGCCCTTAAAGAAATTACCGCAAGGGATACAATCAATACACCGCGCAGTGCACCAAATGCCATCCCCATAATTCTGTCCATTCCGCTCAAACCAGCCTTATCAACAACTTGACCGATAATATAATTAATTAATCCAGCAGCGGTTAAAGTAAGAAGAAATAAGGTTGCCCAGGCAACACCGTACCTTAGACTTGGAGTCTCAATATATTCGATTAGTAAGCTCGAAAACTCCTGATAAAAGCCTTTGGCTACAAAAAATGCAACTATCCAACCGGCAAGCGATAGCGCTTCTCGCATAAAACCTCGAATCAGGCTTATTCCTGCGGAAATACTGATTATTATAAGGATTGCCCAATCAACCCATTGCATTCAGTTCAACCTGCTGTGTTAAAACAGCGTCAATGATTGTGATGGTGCGAATTCTATCAAATTATTACCTTGCTCGTCAGTAAAGAAATGAACTGCATTCAAACAAATACAAACCAGATAAACCGATAGTTAGTGTTTTACCGGATCATAAGCCAATAATATTCCATTTGATGCGAATACCTGATTAATTTTAGCCATTGCTTTAGCAGCTAAATCTTTTTCAATAAAAGGCCCAACAAAAATTCGATAGATTTTTTTACCATTTTTACTGGTTCCACTGCGCCTATAGGTTTTATAGCCCGCCTCTTTTAGTCTTGAGACAAAACTAACAGCATTGGTTTGATCTGAAAAACTGGCAACTTGAATAACCCAGGCAGCATTTTTGAATCCAGCACCAATCGTTTGTTTAGAGATCGATGGTTCGATGGCGGGAGAGACAACTGAACTATCTGACTCATCTGTGATCGCAGTTTCTTTAAGTTCTGCATCTTTTTGTTTTCCCGGATTGGTATTGTTTTCTGCGGCAACTTTGGCAGTTTCTAGTGAATTATCTGTTCCATTAGACTCTTCAACTCTAGAACGTTGCTTTCTGGTCTGGTGATCTTTATCAATTGAATCAAGGGCCTTCTGTGCCTTATGGTTTTTCACCGTCACTTCAGGTGTTGTCTTGTGTTCTATTAAATCGATTGGTTTAGCGGGTATTTCCGAGCGAAATGGCTCCTGATGATTTTTTTCTTTGAGAATTGAAGGAAGAAAAATTACCGCTAGAGCAATTAACACCACGGCTCCTACGATTCGCTGTTTTAAACTATTTTCCACATCTGCCTCGTCATAATCAACTAATCTCTATTTCTTCAGGGCTTTGCCCGTGTTTTTAGAGCCTTATTGCAAGTGTTTAAGCAAACTTGCAACTGTAATGAACGACCCGAATACATAAATCTGATCATTTGGACCCAGTTCACAGCTTAATCGTTCATAAGCTTCACTCAAGCTCTTACTTTTTGTTGCAGGAATATTAGCATGCTTCTCCTTGAAACATGCTAATAATGTTTCTGATGAAGCGGCTCGCGA
>CBDUHU010000225.1:0-6167 GCA_965366725.1 uncultured Kangiellaceae bacterium | reverse complement strand
TAGATATTTCCTGCGCGAGAAGCTTTGGCCAGATATTCCGCTCGTCTTTCAATGCGCG
Source organism: uncultured Kangiellaceae bacterium (assembly GCA_965366725.1). GTDB lineage: Bacteria > Pseudomonadota > Gammaproteobacteria > Enterobacterales > Kangiellaceae > Aliikangiella. The sequence goes on along the minus strand of CBDUHU010000225.1, from coordinate 6,109 downwards.
AGTGTATTCCCATTGTCAAACCAAACCCGGTGTTATTTACCTGCTCAATAACATCATCAAGCTTAGTACCATCAAACCGTATAATGTGCACGCAAGGACCAAAAACTTCCTGTTTCAAAATTGATAGATCTTCGATCTCATATAGTCTTGGTGCGAAGAAGTAATTTCCTGTATCCCCCATATCAGGTACATCACATTGATAATGGAGAGTTGCTTTATCAGATAAATACTCAACATGTTGATTCAATGCTTCAAGTGCCTTCTGGTCAATCACCGGGCCAATATCAGTGGACAGATATTCAGGGTTGCCTACATGCATTTCCGCTAAGGCGCCTTTTAGCATAGTAATCACTTTATCTGCAATTTCGGTCTGAACAAAAAGCACTCTTAAAGCCGAACAGCGCTGACCAGCACTTTGAAAGCCAGAAGAAATAACATCATCAATAACTTGTTCTGGCAGTGCGGTAGAATCGACTATCATACAATTTTGTCCACCGGTTTCTGCAATCAAGGGCACTTGATCGCCGTCTCTAAGTGCCAGTGTTTGAGCAATTTGAGTACCAGTTTCAGTCGAGCCAGTAAACATAACTGCCTTAATTCGTTCATCAGGGATAATTATCTGACCAACTTTACTGCCTCTGGCAACAACAGCCTGAACAACCAACTCAGGAAGCCCGACAGCCTGCATTAACTCAATCGTTCGCAGGGCTATCAGAGTGGTTTGTTCTGCCGGTTTTGCAATAACCGTATTACCCGTCACAATGGCAGCCGCCACCTGTCCGAGAAATATTGCTAAAGGGAAATTCCAGGGGCTAATACAAAGCACCACACCACGTGCTTCAAATCGTTCATCCGCATCTAACTCCTCTGCTCGGGCAGCATAGTAACGACAGAAGTCGACCGCTTCACGAACTTCATCAACTCCGTCCTGAGCCACTTTACCGGCTTCTTTAATACATAACGCAATCAGCTCATCACGGTGTCTTTCCAGAATATCTGCGGTAAGACGCAATATTTTAGCCCGATCTTTCACCTTGCTTTGCGACCAGCTTTCAAATGCAAATTGGGCATTTTCAACTAACTGCTTCATCTGAGCTCCATCCTGGTGAGTGATATGACCGATGATTTCATTATGGTTGGCTGGATTTTTCACAGCTTTGGCACCATCCGGAACATCTGACAGATTTATTCTATGATCTTCAAACCACTGATCCAGATTTTCTTTCATTGGAGTTAGTGCATTAATGTCGGTCAGATCGACTCCCTTTGAGTTATCACGCTCACTCCCATATAGCGATATCGGCATAGTAATTTGCGGGTTGGTTTTTTTCTTCAGACTTTGCATTTTTTCAACTGGATCAAGTAGTAAAGATTCAACTGGCTTTGAGTCATCTACAATTGCATTAACAAAAGAAGAATTGGCACCATTTTCTAATAATCGACGAACAAGATATGCAAGCAAATCTTCATGTTGACCAACTGGTGCATAAACCCGGCATTGAACATTATCCTGTTCGACTACCTGATCAAATAGCGACTCGCCCATTCCGTGTAAGCGCTGGAATTCAAAGCCTTGCGGATCACCATCAGTTAATTCCAGAATGGTTGCTGCGGTATAAGCATTGTGAGTGGCAAACTGCGGATAAATGGTGTCACGATATTGCATTAATTTAATTGCACAAGCCTTATAGCAAACATCTGTTGCAGCCTTACGGGTAAATACCGGGAAGTGGGGTAAGCCATCTTGCTGGGTGGTCTTAATTTCACTATCCCAGTAGGCTCCTTTCACCAATCTAACCATCATTTTTCTACCAACACGCAGAGTTAGCTCACGTAACCAGTCAATCACAAAGATTGCCCTTTTCTGGTATGCCTGAACAGCTAACCCAAAGCCACACCAGTCCTCTAGCTCATCATCTGCAAACACAGCTTCGATAATATCCAATGATATATCAAGCCTGTCAGCTTCTTCGGCATCTACAGTAAACCCTATATCATAGCGTTTAGCCGCTAATACCAAAGCTTTTAATTTGGGCACCAGTTCATCCATAACTCGCTGTTTATGAGTAAACTCATATCGAGGATGAATCGCAGAAAGTTTAACCGAAATACCTGGACTTTTTATTGGACCACGACGGTTTGCCGCTTTACCTATTGCATGAATCGCCATCATATAACTGTCAAAATAACGCTCTGCATCTTTCATTGTGCGAGCGCCTTCACCAAGCATGTCATACGAATAAGCATAACCTTTAGACTCTTTTTCAACTGCTCGCTCAATTGCTTCGTCGATGGTTCGACCCATAACGAATTGTTTGCCCATTATCTTCATTGCAAACTGGACAGATTTACGGATTACCGGCTCACCAAGTCGACCAATGGTTCTTTTTAAAATACCGAATTGATCTTCTTTATTTTGATCTGAATAGTTAACCATTTTTCCGGTAACCAATAACCCCCAGGAAGATGCGTTAACAAATAAAGAGTCACTATTTCCCAGATGTGAACTCCAATCTCCTTTTGCCAGTTTATCGCGAATTAGTTGATCCTGGGTATCTGCGTCCGGCACCCTCAAAAGTGCTTCAGCCAGACACATTAAGACCACTCCTTCTTCAGAAGATAACGAGAATTCGTTTAGTAGTGCATCAATTCCACCCTGCCCTTCCTGTTCGTTACGAATATTGACGACCATTTGTCGCGCTCTCTCCCAGGCTCGACTTCTGGCACTGACTCCCACTTCTGCCAGAGGTAGAATGTGATCAATGACCAAATCTTCATTGCTCCGATAATAATCCCGAATTTTTTGTCTTAAAGAACAATCAGTAATGAGCGAGCCGTTATATAACATAATCAATGCCTCAAAATTAAATCTGTATCAGTCACGAGTATTTCGTTTAATTATCACTATTTTATAAAAAAAACAGCAGGATATGCTGGTTAATTTTAGAAAACTCCCGTAAATTACAGGGAATAATTCAATATAAACCGTAGAATATACTGAAAATGCCAAAAAAGACTCAATTGTCATCCAGCCCCGGTAAGGTGCGCCCACTGGATAAGATTGATTTAGCAATCTTAGACGCTCTGCAAAAAAATAGCCGTATTTCAAATGTAAATTTAGCAAAAGCAGTTAATTTAAGCGCCAGCCCCTGTCTGGACAGAGTGAAACGACTGGAAAATGAAGGATATATCGAACGCTATGGCGCTGTGCTTAATGCGAGTAAACTGAAATTTGGACTCACAGCCTACGTTGAAGTTGGCTTAGATAAATCGACTTCTGAAGTGTTTGAATCTTTTGCCAGAAAAGTACAAAGCATTCGTCAAATTGCTGAATGTGACATGGTTGCTGGTGGATTTGATTATCTGTTAAAAATACGTATCTCTGATATGGCTGAATACCGTGCAGTGCTAGGTGAAGTGGTAGATATTCCCGGAGTTGCCAAAAACCATACCTACGTGGTGATTGAAAAAATCAAGGTTGATAGAGGCTTACCTGTGATTTAATCAATCCCACTGCTGTGACCAGCTGGTTCGGGTAAAATATTCTAACCCCAGCCACTGCGCCTTTTCTGCCCTCCCAGCTTGCTGAGTACCCAACCAAGTAATATGCCACCCAAAATCACTACAGCACCAGCAAAAAAGGCTTCGCTATTAAACCCACTCTGATACATTTGTCCTTTTTGCCTTGCCTGTTCAAGTTCTGTTTTGAGCTGGGCAATTTCATCCTGCAGATTTTTATTTAGCTTCTCTAATGGTGCTAACCCCTTCACTCGATTTTCCAATCGTGATAAATCTTCGGCATAAGAAGCTTTAAGAGTAACAGTTTCATTTTGTAGCCTGATCAATTGATGCTGCGCGCTAGGATTGGCGGTTAAATATTTTGCTTTAAGCCAGAACTCTTTACCCGCCTCGTCTCTCACCTGAACAAATTCGGTTTGAGTATTCCGTTGTAGAACTTCGAGCTTTCCCAGAATTATATTTTCCCGTAAACGGTACTCTGTTGACGGACCTGAGCGACTCCACACAAACTTCTGCTTATCATCAATATAGACAGTCTCTGCCCTTGGACTTAATGTGATACCAGTAAATATCAGCAATAAAAATAGACTTATCTTACTTATCTTCATCATTTGACTCTTTTCGATCTCCCAGCTTAGCTTTTAGAGCTATTGATTTGGCTTTATTTCGCTATTCTACGCAATAGTGAGTACTAATAAAACAAACCTGGATCACCTTTTCAAATTATCTTCTATTTCTGCCCAATTACGTAATTCGATGATCTCGATTAATGACAAATGCATCATAGAGTGGTTAAATGTCGACATCATCGTTATAACAGGTCACTTTTTATGGCTAGCGAACTCGAGTTAAAACTCGCCGCAACACCAGAAAAAATAAGAAAAATCAGAGAGTTAGAATTTCCAGGGGCAGCCGTACAAAGCCCATGGGAAACCCAACATCTGGCTAACACTTATTTTGACACGGAAAACTTTAAACTACGTGAAATGGCGATAGGTATGCGTATTCGTCAGATCGACGATCAGCTCATCCAGACAGTTAAGTCTTCGGGCAAAGCAATTGGCGGATTACACCAACGTAACGAGGCAGAAATAGAGCTTTCCAGTAACCAGCTTGATATTAGTTTAATTAATGATGCCTACTTACAAATTCTGGTAGAAGAAGCCAATGATGAAGACGGCGAATTTTTGCCCTGTTTTAAGACTGATTTTGATCGTACCAAATGCCTGTTAACCTTTTCTGATGGCACCAAAATAGAAGTTGCACTTGATTCAGGCAGTATTACAACTGAATGTAACTCTATTGATATCTGTGAAGTAGAACTTGAGCTGGTTGAAGGTAGTCCTGAATACATTTTTGCGATTGGTCGATATTTAATTAAAGAACTCGATCTGACCCTCTATAACGCCAGTAAAGCCAGACGAGGATATAGCTTATGTGAAAATCTCTCCCCTGACTACTACCGAATGCAGGTTACCGAACTCAGTCAAGGGATCGCTTCTGAGCAGGCATTTGAACAAATCTGCTTTTCAGCGCTTAAACACTGGCAACACTACGAACTATTCTTAAACAAAAATAGTGCTCACTCTGCAGTATTGGAAATGTACCGTGCGCTTATCTATCTGCAGCATATGTATATTGTTTTTGGCGGTCTGATCCCACGCCAGGCAACCCATGACTTACGTTTGAATTGGGGCTGGTTAGCTGAAGCGATGCGACCCATTGTTGACGCTGCCAAGCATAAGCGTTACCTGGTCAGATACCTCAAACAAAAAGCCGACTGGGATCTGGTTGAAGAACAACACAAGAATATTCATACGGAAGTAGCCAAAGCGATTGAAACCTTTAAATCTCTGCTCGCAACCCAACGTTATAACTTAATGATGCTCAATATGTCGCAATGGTTATATTTTAAAGAGTGGCGTGATTTTATGCCTGAAAAAGAACGTGAAGGTCTGGATACCCCCATTGTGGATTATGCTCGAAAACAGCTGGAACATATGCTGCGTGAGTTGAAGAGAGATCTCGGTCCAAAGGTCGAACTCAAACCAAAGCAGTATTTCAAACTCATCGCAAAAATAAGACGTGCGCTTGATACGGGATTATTTTTTGGAGGATTGTTTGACAGTCAGAAAAGACAAACCTATCGTCAGCCCTGGATTGATATTCTTGATGGCATTCGAGAACTACAGATGAATGACTATATTTTCGGACTTCAACTGGAAACTCATAATCAGGAAGAAACTGAACAATGGCTGGAAGAGAGAAATTTACCTGTGCTCGAAGCGATTGAACAAACTCGAAAGTCAGCCTTCAAGTCTAACCCCTACTGGAGTTAAAAGCTCAGTTAGAACGGATTAACCATGGCTAAAGAGAAAAGGTTCTATCGATTATTTTTCAGTATCAGTTTACCTACTGAAACAAAAACAAAACTGCTATCCCTGCAACAGTCATTTAGTGATTTAGCAGGAGTTCCAATTGCAGAAAATAATTTTCATATCACTTTAAGTTTTCTGGGAAAAGTCACAGAACGTCAATTGGAGGAAATTCAGGACGGTATATTACCTGTCAAAGTCTCTCCATTTGACAT
>CBDUHU010000224.1:0-6170 GCA_965366725.1 uncultured Kangiellaceae bacterium | reverse complement strand
CTGGACTTGTCAAAGTCTATTTTCAATTTTTATGATTTTTTTTTCAGAGTGATTATCCTTTAATCAATTCCAGCTCTCCATCCAACATTTGATAGGTTTTTTGCATGCTTTCGGCTAATGTTAAATCATGTGAAACAATCAAAAAACTGGTTTTTTCTGATTCATTTAATTCAAACATCAATTCATTAATTGATTGAGCTGTTACGGTATCAAGATTACCTGTCGGTTCATCAGCCAAAATACAGGCTGGTTTGGTCACCATGGCTCGGGCAAGCGCAATTCGTTGACGCTCTCCTCCGCTGAGTTCTGAAGGTTTATGGGTTAACCGGTTGAGCAGACCGACCTTTTTAATCATTGCCTCAGCTATGTCGAATGCTGATTGCTGAGACTTTCCGCCAATAATCAGTGGCATCGCAACATTCTCAAGTGCGCTAAACTCAGCCAGCAGGTGGTGAAATTGATATACAAATCCAAGCATCTGATTTCTAATTTGACCCTGTTTACTAACAGAAACCTGATGGATATCCTTACCGCCAATAAGAACCTGGCCTGAATCTGGAGAGTCAAGACCACCCAAAATATGTAACAAGGTACTTTTACCGGAACCTGAAGCTCCGATAATTGCCACCATTTCCTGCTCGGCAATGGAAAGGTCGACACCTTTTAATACTTCAACTTTATTTTTTCCATCACGAAATGACTTTTGAACGTCAATTCCCTGTAATACAGATTTACTCATAACGAAGCGCCTCCGCAGGGTTAGTTCTTGAAGCTTTCCAGGCAGGGTATAAAGTGGCGAGAACAGTCAGGGATAAAGCAACCCCGGTAATCATTGCTACATCATCCCAGTGAAGTTCTGATGGTAAAAAGCCAATAAAATAAACATCTCCGGGAATAACATTTACCCCGAACAACTGCTCGACAAAACCGACTACTGATGGCAGGTTAATTGCGAGAGCAACACCACCAATCACACCAATACAGGTACCAATAATTCCGTTTAAGCTGCCTTGCACAATAAATATTTTCATAATGGTTGCCGGACTAGCGCCCAGAGTTCTCAATATTGCTATATCAGCCTGTTTATCATTAACCACCATGACCAGGGTAGTAATAATATTGAAGGCAGCCACGGCGACTATTAATGTTAACAACAATCCCATCATGGTTTTTTCCATTTTAATTGCTTTAAATAATGAGCCATGTGTGTAATTCCAGTCACTCACTGAATAATCATCACTAAGCAGCCCTCTTAATTCGTAAGCGGTCCATTGTGCATCGAGAACATTTTTAGTCGTTGCTCTGATGCCCGAGATTACATCTCCTTTACGAGTGAACGCTGCTGCATCACTCATATGGGTCATAGCAATAAGACTGTCATATTCCGATTTAACTTCAAACAGCCCAACCACGGTAAATCGTTTTTGTCTGGGAGCAAATCCAGCCGGAGAAACTGTACCCCCGTTGGCGATCAATAAAGTCACCTTATCCCCCATTCCGACCCCTAAACTTCGAGCAACACCGATCCCCAGGATAATCCCATAGTCTTTTGCTTTTAGATTATCTAGCGAACCCGCAATAAAATAATCATCAACAATTGAAACTTCTTTTTCTCGCTCCGGCAATACCCCGTAAAGTAATCCAAAACGAGTAAAACCACCAGCTTTGAACATCGCCTGGGCATCAATAAATGGTGCAGTCGCAATAACATCTTCATGCGCAAGAATTTGTTCATCAGGCTGGCTCCAATTACGCATACCATCGCCACGCTCACTAACAACAATATGAGGAACCATACCTAAGATTCGCTGCTGTAACTCTGACTGAAAGCCATTCATTACTGACATCACCGTGATTAGAACAATAGTTCCTAAGGCAATACCAACCATACTGACCAATCCAATAAAGGAGATAAAGTGATTTGACTTTTTCGCTCGCGTGTACCGCAGACCGACCATCATGGCCACCGACTTTTTCATAGGCTTCCTTTTAACTAACATCTCTAAGTTTCTAGCTACAAGATTCTAACAACCACACAGCCACTTCAAAAGCACTTATTGCAGTAATTGATTCATTGTCTATGATATAACTAGCTGTGGTAAATAATTTCAAGGAACTTTTTATGTCAGATTCAAAAACCCCCTCTGAAAGACGCGAGTATTTTCGCATAAAAAACTGGATCATTATTAACCATGAGCGGGTCGAATCTGCTCAGGAGTCTGCGTTAATGAATGATTCAGCAACCCAGACGTCACCAAGAATTGCATTGCTTCAACAGCTAACCCAATTGGAAAACGATAATGAAGCTTATTTGGGTTCGCTCACAGATAAGCAGAGTCAGCTAGGTAACTACCTGCTAAACCTTAATAAGAAAGTCGACTTACTTACCCGTTTTGTCATTCAGTCTCTCGATAACCAACTCCAGGACTTAACCGAAGTTGATATTAGCGGCGGCGGGATCCGCTTTAAAACACATGAAGCTTTTGAGCTTGAAGAATTAGTTAAATTAGAAATTGTCTTAGTCCCCGAATGTGTCGGGTTTATAGCTTATGGCCGTGTAGTAGACTGTAATCCGGTAGAAAGCAGCGATATGCATGATATTGCTTTGATCTTTGTCAAGCTTAAAGAGTCAGATCGTGATGCTATTATCAGGCACGTTTTTGCACTCCAGTCTCAGCAACTAAGACAGGAGAGCAAATAACAAATTTAAATTGATAACTTCATCAATAAAACAAGAAACTCTACTTTAAATCAGTATGTTAGGGAGGTATATTAATATTTTTTCGATATTTGAGAGGCTGCTATGAACTTGCTCAGAGTGCAATTTACTAGAACGACTGTCAACAGCTTACTGGGTTTATTGATTTTATTTTCTGTCGATCTGATAGCGGATGAAATTATTATTCCAATAACGATGCAATCAGAGCAATCCATTAGCAAACCAGAAAAGTCACAATCAATGGCACAGGTTGAAAAATTATTTGGCCAACCATTGCGAAAAATACAGTCCACTGGTGTACCAGCTATTGATCGCTGGCGATACCCTGATTTTACCGTTTACTTTGAAAATGAAAAGGTCATTCATGCGGTATTACATCATAAACGACCCAAAATTTAGTAACGATTAAAGCGCTATCTCAACTTATTCGCTAATACTTCCTAATTGTTCAATTTGCTCCAGCTGTAACCTTTGTGTCGGATAAGCAATTTCCGCCTTATTGGCAGCGACAATTTCAGCAATTTCCAATAATACTGCCTGTTTAATCTGGTGGAACTCTACCCAATTAGTCGTCTTAGTAAAGGTATATACAAAAAAGTCGATTGACGAATCTGAAAACTGATTGAGATTAACAATTAATGTTTGGTTCGCATCAATATCAGGGTGGTTAATCAACATATTCTTAACCTGTTGAATAATAGTTGAAACGTTGCCGATATCATCGTAACGTAAACCAATAGTCTCGTAGATCCGTCGATTCTTCATTCTGGACGGGTTTTCCACGGTAATATTGTTAAATATTGCATTAGGCACATAAAGCGGACGCTTATCAAATGTCCTTATGCGCGTTTGCCGCCAACCTATATATTCAACTGTACCTTCAATATTGCGATCAGAAGAACGTATCCAGTCACCCACAGAAAAAGGCCTGTCCAGATAGATCATAAGTCCGCCAAAAAAGTTAGCCAGAAGATCCTTGGCAGCAAAACCTATCGCAATGCCGCCAATTCCACCAAAAGCCAGAACCGCACTAATACTGACTCCCATCGTTTGTAAAACTACCTGACAGAAACTCTGAGTAACTTACTAATTGCCTCAATCGTCGATTGATCAATTTTATCTTCTCTTGGTTTATCAATGTTAGAACTCAGCAGGTTAATTTCTGCTTCCCTGATAAATCGAACCAGAAACCAACTAACGATAAATACCAGGCCAACATCTCTATAGGTACTCTGCAACTGATAGCCAAATTGAAAGTTAATAATTATCCAGCAACCAATGCCCCAAATTAATAAAACGACGGGCTTTGAAAGCGACTTGATAACTGCATCATCCCAATTATTCTTGGTCTTCTGGAATTGCCGATATATTTTTGCGTGAACTCTACGCCAGATAAAATTAGTCAACATGGTAAAGAACACTATAAGAAATACTTCAAATACAAAGGTCGAATCACCTAAATGCTCATTTAGCCAATTTTTGATATATGTGAAATCCATTATTTTGTTCCTAAATTTTGTTAGTTAACTTATTAAATTCGGACAAGCGAGCGTGCAGATAACGCCATCGAGCGGTTTGATGTAGAGATTTTAAACCAATTCCACTGTTTTTCATCAATAACTTATTCAAGCGGACCTGAGAGTCATTGGAATGTTTAAACTCCTTCAATGCCTCGATGATCTCAATTGCCGCAGGGCGATTATTACACACCAAAACCATATCACATCCAGCGACAAGCGCACTATTCGCTCTCTGCGGGAAATCACCTGCGACTTCGGCCCCCTTCATAGAAAGATCATCAGAAAAGATAACTCCATTAAAGCCTAAACTATTACGCAAAATCTGCTGTAACCAAATTGAAGAAAAGCCTGCCGGAACCGAATCAACCTTTGAATAGACTACATGTGCCGGCATGGTAGCGCTCATTTCAGTTGAGAGTGCCGCAAACGCTCTTAAATCTGATGACTCAATCTGATCACGGCAACGATCATCATAAGGAACCGCTAAGTGTGAGTCCGCAGCAACCGAACCATGACCGGGAAAGTGTTTACCAGTTGCAGCCATGCCGGCATCTCTCATTCCTTGCATATACGCACGTGCCAGCAATATAATTTCTTCAACATCAGTAGAAAATGCCCGATCACCAATGACTTCGCTGATAGCAAGGCCAAGATCCAACACTGGTGCAAAACTAATGTCACAACCAACAGCCTGCACTTCTAATGCCATTAACTCTCCTATCTCGCGAGAAAATCTAACAGCTTGTTGAGGTTCAAGCTTGTACAACTCTCCAATCCTGGCTAAGGCGGGTAGCTTTGAAAATTGTTGATCATTAAATCGCTGAACTCTGCCACCTTCCTGATCAACCGCTATTATGATCGAGCTATTAATAGACCGTATCGATTGGGTTAATGAAAAAACTTGCTCTGCTGATCTAAAATTACGCGTAAAAAGAATAACTCCACCTACCAGACGACTGCTGATCAGTTGTTTATCTTCATCCGTTAGCTCATACGACTCAATGTCCAACATTACAGGACCAACGACTTTTGAATTCAATTTTTGCATACTATCCGGCACTCTCTATTGACGATAATAATATTGATAACAAGACACCTCACCAAATATAAGGGGTAAATAGTTAATCACTGCTTCTATGTTTGATTTAAAGTAGATATTCCGAAGATCAATTGTATTCTGGCTGAAAAGCATATCTCAAGCTACCGAGGCTAGACTCATTTAGCTATTAATCTCGCCCCTTTAAATCCATTTGCTGGTTATTTTAACAGCCATAAAAAATCCCGCAATCGCGGGATTCGAATTTTAAATATATCAACAACTAAATACTATCGTTGATTAACTTTATTTTTAATTAAGTTGAATTAATTACTCTCCGAGCAACTGCTTCTTCATTGCTGAGTTTAGCGGCTTGTCGCCTATCCAACTCTTCAAGAAAGCATTATAAAATTGTTTTCCGGGAATTAAGCCCTTTTCAATACCGTTAATAGTAACCATGGTTCCTTTTTCTGGGATAAAGTCAACCCAGACCCTGTCACCCTGCTTTATTTCAGCACGCCAGATATTGTTAAACTGCTTAACCATAGGCTCTAATTGAACCAACTCTTTTTCTGAATGATTTGCGGTAATACCAAGATTGAGGGCTCGAATTAACGCGTCGGGTTTAATAGAAGAATTCTCGCAATATAATACAAACCGTTTAGGACCTTCGTTATTAAGGATATCATTAACCGTAGCAGTATTGTTCTGGAGATATAATCCTCCTACGTAAACGGCTTGATGGGCACTATTTTTAACTGCCGCACCACGTAATCTGAGTTGCTCTCCACCGGGAGAAATTGTTACAACTTCTTCAATGTCAACGCCTGTTGTTTGACTTGCACCAACAAACGATGCTGCTACAAACAGACAACTTAGACAAAATCTTATCAAT
>CBDUHU010000223.1:0-6173 GCA_965366725.1 uncultured Kangiellaceae bacterium | reverse complement strand
ACTGTCGTTACTGAAGGTGGAAAGGTCATTGGCATCGTTGGATATAAAGAGTTACTAGTTCCCTGGTTTGAAGCGGACAATTAGTATTTGTAAAACTATTGGACATCCTGACAGGTATGATTGAGACTATGCAAATAGTTAATTACTTATTGTCAGGCTAATTGATTGTAACTTATGGAGAAAAATTAAGGTTTTTTGATGAGTGAAAAACTCTTGATATTTGTATTAAATAGATTACCCGGATTGTTGTTGAGAGATTGGGGAAAGACATCTATCTAACAAAATCCGGGATAATTTTACCAAGGAGCATTCCCTGTTCTTATCGACATATTATTTGAATAAAATCGTGAACTTAAGATTCCTTTAATTTGGCTTTCTTTTTAATGTGAAACTTTTTAATGACGGTTTCTATTCCTGATTCGGTCTTTTCCTGACAGCTTAAAGTCGCCACTCCCGGATCATAATCTATTTCAGCCAAACCGCCATGTGTACCACAACTACTTGTTGCTGTACTCATACACATGTCCAGACCGTATTGGTTGTGCATACTAAAGTAGGTACCATCTTCACAGGTAAAGCTACAGGTTGGCTTGGGTAGATCTTCATAACAAAAATAGATGATTGCTGAACTTGGAGTACTGATACTGGATAATAACAATACAGATAGACTTAATATCAGTTTTCTCATTGTTCTACTCCTATACTTTCTAATCCTGTTTTTCTCACTGGAGCACTACATTGACGCACAGAGGGATTTCCGGTGCCGGGATCTGTTGGTTCATCTGCCACATATTCTTCAAATTTTTCCATAAACATAATTAGTCCTGCATCTGACAGTCCGCCATGATCGGCACATGCCGCTGTTGCAGCATTAAAGCAGCCTGTCATACTGCCAATGGCTTCATCAGTTTCGGAATATCCCTCTGTTCCATCATTACAGGTGTAGTCACAATATTGACCATCCCAGCAAAGTTCTAATACGTTACTCGCATAACTGTTGAGGGAGACACAACAGATTATGCTTAATATAAATCGTTTGGCTATCATAAGGTTCCTCTTCGAGGTTGATTGATAAGGCTTAAAAGCCCTTAGTTATTGGTATTGACTGACTAATTCTGACCAAAAAACTGGGCTAACTAAGTTGATACATGCTATGTATAACTTTGTAAACGATACGTTAATAGTTAAAGAGGTGTCACAACTAGCTTGGTACAAGTTTGGTAAAAATTGGTAAGTTTTGGTAAATTTTAGCTTAGTGGAATAAATTAGATTTTTATCAGCTGAGTTGTTAAACAGAAAAAATCTTTCAAAAAATCAAATATTCAATATGAAGAAATCAATGACTGTGTTCCTGTTTCTTCCATGCTATTTAAGTCTCAAACCAACAAAGATATAACTCTCTCCTGGAAAATGGTCACACAATTTTTAACCTTCGGCTTGCTGCTTGATATTGCTTTTATCATTTAAAAAGGGGTGAATATTCACATTAAAGTTTCCAGATACTAAGAGGTGGATCACATTTGTTAGTACTAGATGGTAATTTTTGGCAAGAATAATCAGTATTATTATTGATATTATCTTAAAAGTTACAAAAGGCTACATTAGGATTACAAAAAGCAAACGAATTTTCAAAATAAAGTTTATAGACTGGATTTAACTTACCCCATTAAGTCGAGTTCTTCTAATGAAAGTATTTCAACATGCTCCTTGTTTTTTTTGTTTTCCTGCATTGGCTTTATTTTTCGGACTAGCCTTATCTGGCTGTAAAGATATTCCACCTGACTATACAAAGTCTGATGTCATTCTGGAGAAGTATAATTGGCAAGGAGAACTGCCCGAAAAAAGAAAAGTACGTCTGATTAACCACTTTGGAAATATTACAACTCGTAATACTAATCAGAAAAATATTGAAATGGCAGGAATTATACAAAAAGTAGGTTCGGATGCTCCAACTCCTGAAATAAAAATTAATGATAATAATGGAGTCATGGAGATTGAAGTGACTTATCAATCTTCAACTATCGATGGATATGGTAATCGAATTGGGCGTGTTGATTTAGGTATCTATATTCCTAAAGGTATTTCCCTGGAAATGGTCACTGATTTTGGTGATATCAAGGCTAAAAAGCACCAATCAAAATTGATTGCTAAAACTCAGTCTGGAAAAATAAAATTATCAACCCGTAATGTTGTTCGAGCTTTAAGTTATTCCGGTGATATCAATGTTGATTTGCTTGAGTGGAAAAAACGAAAATTTGTTACAGAGAATAAAAAAAGTAAATACGAGATTTTTACCAGAGAAGGTAATGTAAAAATTTATTTTAGAAGTCCGATTGATTTATCAATTCACGCACACACAGGTAAGGGTATTCGAACCAGCGATAGCCAACTTCTCCAGCTGGTTAATCCATCCAGTAGGGAACGTTCTGAACTAGCATTCCAGGCTGTATTAGGGAGTGGTCAGAGGAAACTGTCAGTTACTGCCCCTAATGGATACGTTGATTTTAATATCAGTCACATAAAATCCGATACCGTTAATATTTCAACGCCACAATCGATTGATGTTGATATCAATCATTTGCCGACAGTAAAAGAATGGAAGCCAGGAGATCCTGTCGTAGAAATTGAAGATGGTCGTGAAGTCAATTCCAGAGATAAGAAATGAAAAGTACAAAACTATTTTTCTTGAATCAATTAAGAAAAACCAAGGTGCCGGTAGGAGGTTTACTAATGAATAAAAAAGATAATCACATAGCTGTTTTAGCTGAGAGCAAAAGAAGAATCTATAGAGTAGTGCATTCGATTGTTATTACCTCTGCCCTGGTAATGGGTGGTGGACAAAGTTCGCAGATAGCAGCATTTGAAAAAGGTCTGTCAAAGAATAGACCAACCATTAATCTGGCAAACCATTTAATGCTTGATGATAGAGTTGAGAAACGCATCTATAAAGGCCCTGTAGGGCTGACCGTTTCTTCAGCGCAATCCTTTGATGGGGATATTCGAAAACTACCTGCGGCAATTCAATGGCTCCCCGGAAACGCCGTTAAAGTCGCCAATCCTCGTCATATTGGTCAAGTGACGAGTCTTTTACCACCGGTAAATCCAGTCGATAATAAGCAGGTAGTATCGACAAGAAAACAACAAACAAGTAATACTTCAATTATAGATATGCAAATTGGGGTGAATATTACGGGTTTCGAGTTTAATGGTGTTAACCCACCGGATCCAACAGGTGAAGTCGGTGAAAATTATTATATTCACGCAATTAATGGTGCGGCTGGTTCAGAAGTTAGTATATTTGAAAAAACAACCGGTAATAAAGTTGGTAATACCTTTAACATGGCCAGCCTGTCGTCTGGTGATTGTCAAAATGCAATGGGTGATCCTATTATCATCTATGACGAATATGCCAAACGTTGGATGCTTACTGAATTTTCAGATGAAGCAACCAAGAAGCTTTGTGTTTATCTTTCTAAAACTTCTGATCCGATAACCGGTGGCTGGTACGCCTATGAGTTTGCCGCACCGGAATTTCCGGATTACCCTAAATATAGTGTCTGGGGCGGCAACTATTTTGCTAGCGCGAATGAATCGGGCGGGGCTGTGTATGCTTTAGAGCGTAGCAAAATGTTAGCAGGGGAACCCGCTGTAATGGTGCGCAAAGTCGTTCCCGCTTTAGCTGGATTTGGATTTCAGTCAATTACTCCTGTCGATGCAGATGGAATAAACCCTCCTGCGGATGGTACGCCCGGACTATTTATTCGTCATCGTGATGACGAGTTGCATAACTCCGGGGCAAACAATGGTGAAAAGGACTTTATTGAGCTTTGGACTTTTGCACCAGATTTTGTTGATGCAGATAATAGCCAGTTATCTGGCCCATTTAATATTGAAGTTAATGAACTCGATTCAAACTTTACCTGTCCTGATGATTTTGGCTGTTTAACTCAAAAGCCCGAAGATGGTCAAACTCTTTCAACACTTGATCCATTAAAGGAAGTTGTTAACTTTAAGGTTCAATACCGTAACTTTGATAGCCACCAGTCAATCACTGGTAGTTTTGTGACTAAACTTGAAAATAATAATGCCGGACTTCGTTGGTTTGAACTCCGCAAAACCACTGGAGACTGGGCATTGCATCAGGAAGGAATGGTGCCAGCAACGGATGAGAATAGTCGTTATATGGCTGGTACTGCGCTGGATGGTGATGGCAATATGGCATTGGCATATATGATTACCGGGCCAGAACAATTTCCAAGTATACGCGCAACAGGTCGACGAGCAAGGGATCCCCTGGGGACAGTTTCAGCGGAGGAGATTATTCTGTTTGAAGCTGATGGTTCGATTGCAACTGAGCGTGATGGAGATTATGCACAGTTATCTGTTGATCCGTTTGATAATTGTACCTTCTGGCATACCGCGGAATATGGTGGTTTGGGTTCTAAATGGAAAACGGGGGTTTCGAATTTTAAATTTCCAGGTTGCACTGGGGCTGGTTCAACTGAGCCAGGTTATAGTCTAAACGCAACCAATCGGTCACAGCACATTTGTCAGGCAGGCCAACTTGATCCGATGATATTAACAATTTCCGGTTTCAATGATTTTAGTGAGACAGTGGCGCTCAGTTATACTGATCTAGCTGAAGGGTTAACCGGTCAATTTTCTAATAATCCTGTTACCGCTGGAGAGACATCTTCTGCGACAGTATCCGTAGCTAGTGGTGTAGCCGTTGGCGATTATAACTTCAATATTAGAGGTGTCAGTGAAGGACTTGATGATCAGACTATTAACGCTAGCGTTAAAGTAGTTTCCAGTGAAGGAACTGTGAGTTTGTCTCAACCAGAAAATGGCGCGGTTAAAGTCGACTATTTGCCCGAACTTTCATGGGCAAGCGAGGGTTATGTCCAGACATTCACGATTGAAATTGCGACTGATGATGTATTTACCAACATCATTGCGACGGGCCAGGTTTCTAGTGGTAATAAGTATCGCCCTTCACAGGCCTTACCTCAATCAACGGAATTTTTCTGGCGTGTAAAAGCGAGCAATATCTGCGGTGAAAAGAGTTCGAACGTCTATTCTTTTACCACTGGAAATGATAAAGATAATGCTGAAATGCTAATACCTAACACCGCTAAGGCGATTCAAGATGAGCAAGAGCAGTACACTGATTACTATATTGATGTGCCAGAAGGCGTTGATTCACTGACCTTTAAAACAAGTGGCGGGGAAGGAGATGTTGATCTCTATGTCAGCTTTGGCAAAATAGCACAGACCGAAGATGATTTAATCTGTCGCTCGGAAAATGAAGGAAATAGTGAGATCTGTGTTATCGAAAATGTTCAACATGGCAGTTATTTTATTACCACTTCGGCCTATGAAACATATACTGGTGTTGAGCTTGTTGCTGAATATATAATCCCAAATAATATCCCGGTTGCAGTCGATGACAGTTATACTGTAAAGCAAGATAGTAATGCCAACAGTTTTGACGTTTTGGCTAATGACAATGATTCGGATGAAGGAGATACTCTATCATTGTTTTCTATTAACTACTCAGGAACGGGGAATGCGATTATCGCCAATGGGATAATTAGCTATACACCTGAGAAAGGTTTTTACGGTAACGAAACAATTAATTACACATTGCAAGATAGTAAAAATGCAACAGCGCAAGCGACTGTAACTATCATGGTTGAAAAGAAGCCATCTTCAGGTGGAGGAAGTGCAGGACTGTTTAGTCTACTGATTTTATCATTTACTTTCTATAGAAGAGTAAATGCTGAAAAAAGATAAATTTAACCACAAACATGAGGAATGATAAGCGGATTTTTATCCGCTTATTTTATATTAGAAAAATATCCCGAGATATTGGAGTTAACATGCAGAATACTTCTGACCTTATATTATTGATTGAAGACGATATTAAATTAGCACAATTAGTATCTACCTTCTTAATCAAAAATGAATTAAGTGTCTTACATGAAGTTAATGGAGTAGACGCTATTAAAACTGCAAAGAGTGCTAAACCCAATTTAATCATTCTGGATGTAATGTTACCTGGATTAGATGGACTAAGTGTGTGTCGTCAATTGCGTGAGTTTTACTCCTCACCTATCTTGATGCTAACAGCGTTGAATGAAGACATTGACGAGGTCGCGGGGCTAGAAATG
>CBDUHU010000222.1:0-6219 GCA_965366725.1 uncultured Kangiellaceae bacterium | reverse complement strand
CCAACAAAAACATCGTTAACATAATAACTATCATGGCGGTAATAACACCACCGGGTAAATTATTTAAAATATCCCTTATCGCATCGTCACCGCCAAAGGCTCTGAATACCAATGAAAAAATTGAAGCGCCGATTAGTATCATAAAAACCATGCTGGAAGTTTTGGTGGTGGTGCGAGCGACTTCTTTTAACCTTATCAGGTTGAACTCTTTGGAATAAATTGCTAATAAAATAGCACCAAAAGCACCAAGCGCGGCTGCTTCAGTTGGTGTTGCTACGCCTGTTAGAATAGAGCCTAATACTGTCAAAATTAAAATTAATGGGAGCAATAGCGCTAGCCAATCAAAAGGTTTCTTATTAGTTTCCTGGTTTAAAGCTGGTGCCTGTTGTGGTTTTATCTTAGCAAACCCAATGATGTATAGAATATATAAGAACACCAGCAACATGCCCGGCAACATTGCCCCGGCAAAAAGATCCCCTACAGAGACAGGATCTGCACCAATTCCAGCATCACGATTTGCGCTGGCAATGACATCACCCAAAAGCACTAACACGATGGAAGGTGGAATGATTTGTCCCAGTGTACCTGAAGCACAAATTACTCCGGTTGAGAGAGGTGCAGAATAACCTGATTTTAGCATTATCGGTAGCGATAGAAGCCCCATGGTAACAACTGTAGCACCGACTATACCGGTACTGGCAGCTAACAATGCACCAACGATCACAACAGATATCGCTAGCCCACCTGGAGTTTGAGCGAAAATCCCGGTCATACTGGTCAATAGTTTTTCGGCTATTTTTGCTTTTTCCAACATAGCACCCATAAAGACGAACAGCGGTACTGCCACTAATGTTGGGTTTTCCATAATTCCAAACAGGCGGCTAAAGGCTGATTTCAGGATTGCCGGGTGCAATTCACCAATTGAAACCCCTATGAGGGCAAAAATTAAAGCTGTACCTGCCAGTGAAAGTGCAACCGGGTATCCTATTAACAGGACTAAACAGACAGAAATGAACATTAGCAGGGCTAGCCATTCCATTAGTGCTCTCCCTCTGTGGTGTTGTCTGAACGGCTAATATCATTGATTCGATCAATCTTTATTAGCAATTGATTAATGCCTTCAATTATCAGGATGAGTGGCATTAACAGCAACAATCCCTTGAGCAAGAAGGTGGCGGGCATTCCCCCGGCCTCAGCTGAAACTTCGCCAACTCTCCAACTTAATAATACATAGGACCAGCTTGACCAGATAATAAATATCGAGACTGGAATTAATAAGAAAAGCGTTCCAAAAATATCTACCAGTGATTGTTTTTTTAATGACATTCTTGAATAAAAGATGTCGACACGGACATGTTCATCTCGATTAAGTGTATAACCTGCCGCCAAAAGAAAGTTTGCGCTATGCATCCAGGTAATTGATTCGCTTAATAAGATTGAGCTGGTATTGAATATCCAGCTGGATAAAATATTAAAGGTTAATACAATGACCATGCTTACAGTTAGCCAGCTGACAATTTGACCACTGATGGTTGAGATAATGGTGAATTTACGCACCAAATGTGACAGAGTTGCTTTCATATTTATTTTTATCGTCTAATTACCAATTATTTTGTTATTCACAGTGCTAAATGACTTATGCACAGGTGTCGAATGTTTTTTTGTATAATGTAATTTTTTATCTATGCTATTGTTTTTAAAAGATATTTCTATGCTTGGATAGAGTTGGTATCGAGCTGTCTAAGAGTCACTATTAGAACTTTGTCTATTTTTATGCACCATTTTATCCACAAGTTGAAAATGACTAATTTATCCTTATTATTTATACAGTTAAGAAGATTTATTAAAATTGTTCTTAGCTTGAAACATCGGTGAAACATATTTGTAATTAAACTGAATTAGGTTCGGCAGATAGCCTCTATTGGGTTAAAATATGTCACCATTTCTGTGGTTGCTAACCATAATGGTAACTGTAATGATGGTCAAATGAAAACGCATCTACATTATTCGATGTGATTATGTTCCAATAGATGGAATTTGAGATTTAACCCGGTTCCTGTCGCTTGCTTTTTCTGATCTATGAAGCATTGAGTTATAGGGACATATATTAGCTAACAAAAAACTATTTAAGGTATCTATGCAAAAGCAAACCCCGCTCGTTCTTGTTGATGGGTCTTCCTATCTATTCAGAGCTTATCATACGCTGAATAACCCTAAGTTGAACTATATGACAACTTCTGATGGCACGCCTAATGGTGCTATTTATGGGGTTGTAAATATGCTAAAGAGCTTGTTTAAACAATATCCTTCAGAAAAGGTTGTGGTGGTGTTTGATGCGAAAGGTAAAACTTTCCGCAATGATTTATACCCTGAATATAAAGCTAACCGTCCACCCATGCCGGATGATCTTAGAGAACAAATAGCACCATTGCATAAAATTATTAAAGCGATGGGACTTCCTCTGATTGCTATTGAAGGTGTTGAGGCTGATGATGTTATTGGGACATTGTCCCGGTTAGCAACTGAAGCTGGGCTACAGACCATTGTATCGACAGGCGATAAAGATATGGCTCAGTTAGTCAATCAAAATGTTAGCCTGATTAATACCATGACTAATCAATATCTTGATATTGAAGGTGTTAAGAGTAAGTTTGGTATACCTCCTGAGCAGATAATTGATTATCTGGCGCTGATGGGAGACAAAGTTGACAATATTCCAGGGGTTGCCGGGGTTGGCGAAAAAACGGCACTTGGTCTGTTACAGGGAGTTGGCGGAATTGATGATATTTACAATAACCTGGATAAGATTGCTGATTTACCTATACGGGGAGCTAAAAAATTAGCGGATAAAATGGTCGCCAACGAAGAAGATGCTCGTCTATCCTACCTGCTTGCAACGATCAAGCTGGATGTTGAAATTCCCCTGGAGCTTGATCAGCTTTGCCTGGGAGCGATACAAAAGGAGGAATTGGAGCAATTATTTGGTGAATATGAGTTTAGAAGCTTTCTGAAAGATTTACAGGCAGGAAAGGCTGTAATACCTATCGGTGAGAATTTGGATGTTGCAGACGGGAGTGATCCTGATGAGGAAAAACAAAGTGATATTAATCATGAAAATTATCAAACAATTTTGCAGCAAGAACAATTACTAGAATGGGTTGAAAAACTATCAAGTAGCCAATTAATTGCAGTAGATACTGAAACAACCGGGTTAAATATCATTGCGGCCGATTTAGTTGGTATTTCTTTTGCGACTGAAAAAGGTATAGCGGCGTACCTGCCTCTAGCACACCAGTACCCGGGGGCTCCTCAACAGTTAGATAAAAGTTGGGCACTTGAACAGTTAAAGCCAGTTCTGGAAAATCCCGATATTGCGAAAGTAGGACAGAACATTAAATATGATCAGAGCATATTAGCTGCAGAAGGTATTGAGTTAGCAGGTATTCAGTTTGATACCATGTTGGAGTCATACATTTTGAATAGTGTTTCTAATCGTCATGATATGGACACCCTGGCACAGAAATATCTGGGGCATGAGTGTATCCATTTTGAAGATATAGCTGGTAAAGGAAAAAAACAGTTAACTTTTGATCAAATTGATCTGGATATAGCTGCACCCTATGCAGCAGAAGATGCTGATGTGACCTTGCAACTTCATCAGGAAATCTGGCATCAGCTGGAAAAAGTTGATGGACCAAAGAGTATTTTCAAAGAAATCGAAATACCACTACTTTCAGTGCTTTCAAAGATGGAGCGTCGAGGTGTTCTAATTGACAGTGAATTCTTGCATCAAAAAAGTAATGAATTTGGTAAGCGAATTATTGAACTTGAACAAAAAGCGCATGAATTGGCTGGACAACCTTTCAATCTGGGATCACCGAAACAATTACAGGAAATTTTATTTGAAAAGCAGGGTTTACCTGTGTTGAAGAAAACACCAAAAAAGCAACCATCAACAGCGGAAGAAGTGTTGGTCAAACTGGCGTTAGATTATCCCTTACCAAAAGTGATTATGGAGTACCGGGGATTAACAAAGTTGAAATCAACTTATTCAGACAAGCTTCCTCAAATGGTTCAAAGCAGAAGTGGAAGAGTGCATACATCTTACCATCAAGCAGTCGCAGCGACGGGGCGGTTATCATCGAGTGAACCAAATCTACAGAATATTCCAGTTAAAACTGTAGAAGGCCGAAGTATTAGAGAGGCATTTATTGCGCCTTCAGGTTATAAAATTCTGGCCGCGGATTATTCGCAAATCGAATTGCGAATAATGGCTCATTTATCACAGGATAGTAATTTGCTAGAGGCTTTTTCAAACAATCTTGATGTTCACACTGCTACTGCGGCGGAAGTCTTTGGGGTAGATATTGATTCGGTTACCGCGAATCAAAGACGCCATGCTAAAGCGGTTAATTTTGGTCTAATATATGGGATGTCGAGATTTGGGCTAGCTAAACAATTGGCGATTAGCAATGATGAAGCCGCTCATTACATTGATACTTACTTTGCTCGATACCCGGGGGTTGGTGATTATATGGAGTCAACTAAGTCTAAAGCGAAGGAGTTGGGCTATGTTGAGACACTTTTTGGACGCCGTTTGTATTTGCCACAAATTAATGCTTCCAATGGAATGCTAAGGCAAGCAGCAGAACGTACTGCTATCAATGCGCCTATGCAGGGGAGTGCAGCGGATATTATAAAGTTAGCAATGATCGAAACACAAAAATGGCTTGATACTGAGAAACCCGACTGTAATATGATAATGCAAGTACATGATGAACTGGTCTTTGAAGTCTCAGCTGATGAGGTTGAGAAATATTCGATTAAAATCGACGAGTTGATGGCTAATGCAGTCAAATTAACAGTCCCATTGTTGGTGGATGTCGGGGTCGGTGATAATTGGGAACAAGCGCATTAATGCCGCAAGAGAAATCAGTAAAACTGGTTTTGTTACCAGGCATGGATGGAACAGGATTGCTGTTTCGTCCATTGATTGAAGAACTTCCTGACTTTATTGAGCCTATTGTTGTAACCTATCCAACTCAAAAAAAATTTTCATCTGCTAATTTAGTCAATCAGATAAAAGCCCAGTTACCGGAGGAACCTTTTATTTTATTAGCGGAATCATTTGGAGGGTGGATTAGTTATCAGTTAGCTCTGGATAAGAGCCTTCCTATTGAAAAGATGATATTGATTGCTTCCTTTATCTCAAATCCGAACCCTCAATTATTATTATGGACAAAGATTTTGCCAGTTACACAATTGCTCAAACTTCCTATTCCGGAATTTTTGGTCAGGCGTTACTGCTTTGAAATGGCTACTCCGCCTCTGTTGATTAAGTTATTCTATCAGGCTGTCAAAGGGATCCCGACAAGTGAAATGGCTAATAGAATAAAAGCGCTTCACTTTTTGCCAAAACCCAATTTACAGGTAGATAAGCCCTGTTTGAGCATTGTTGCAAGTGATGATCGTCTTGTTAAGACTACTGTAAGTCATAAATTAGCATCAAGCTTTATTAAACTTAAGTTAATCAATATTGAAGGACCACACTTTCTGGTGCAATCACGACCTCAACAGGTGAGTAAACAAATTATCCCTTTCTTGTTGGATTGAAACAGCACTTATAGAAACTTTCGATTGTAAAGTGAGATATTCTGGTTGGATGTGCTGATTTCATTTAACATCTTTGCGAGATGTTTTTTGCACCTAAAAGTCCTTATTAAACTATACTCATATAATATTACAAGTTAGATTGAGTGGCCCATGGAAAAGAAGAGTATTCGACTAGGGTTGATGGCTCCATTGACTGGATTGGTCGAAATATATGGTCAGGAAATTTCGTGGGCTGCCACTATTGCATGTGAAGAAATTAACGAGAGTGGCGGGTTATTAGGTTGCCCGCTTGAACTGATTATTGTTGATGATGGTAGTCTTCCTGAAACAGCTGTTCCAGCAGCAAATAGCTTAGTTGATCATCATCACTGTACAGCGATAATTGGTAATCTTTTATCTAACTCCAGAATAGCTGTAGCTAGCCTGGTTGCTGAACCAAAAAAAATTCCCTATCTCAATTTTTCTTTCTATGAAGGTAGTATCAATAGTAAGTATTTTTTCCACTTTGCAGCCCTACCAAATCAGCAAATTGACAAAATGATACCTTATATGGCAAAGAACTTTGGTCATAAAATGTTTTTTGCAGGAAGCAACTATGAATGGCCA
>CBDUHU010000221.1:0-6231 GCA_965366725.1 uncultured Kangiellaceae bacterium | reverse complement strand
GGGTTTGGTCAGATAATTGAAACCTATCAGCACCATTCAAGTTAACTTTTTGCGCAAAAACAATCGTCGGAAAACCTGATAATACTAACCAAATCAAACTTAAAATTTTCATCTATTTCTCCTTATCAAAGATGCCTGTAATTATCCTACATAAACTCAGGACTAAGAAAAAAATCAGTTCAGTTGATAATAAAACACGACCAGTAGAGTGCTATTCTACGACAAAAAAAAGCCGACAAATTGTCGGCATAACGGAGGGTAAATCAATTAAAAAAGACTATCAAAACGTAAAAAATTAAATGCTAGTTTTTTGCTCGGCGACGCGCAACAGAAGCAGTCATCCAGTGTTGGAACTTGCGTAACCAACCTCTGGCAGCAGGATATTCCAGTGCCAAAATTCCTAAACCAAGCGGGATAAACAAAACAGCCGGGCCAGGTAAAACGATTAAAATAACTCCCAATAAAGTGACAAAAACACCGACCACAGTAATTATCGCTTTCTTAGCCGGGCGCCCTACCGGATTATCAAACACATCCTTGAATGCTCGCTTAACACGTAGTTTAAAAGCTTCCAGCAAGGGGGAATTAGATCTGCGCTTATATCTCACTATTGGCGTCCTTTTATTGGCTTGTTGGGATATATTCTAGCGAGATAAGTCATTTTTGAGTTTGTGTAAATGTAACAAGAAATGAAATCGGCTTGAGTAAAGTGATTTTATCTCATTGAAATATAGGTATAAATTTTATTCTAATCTATATGATTTAAATATACCTTAGGCTAATCGCCAATTTAATACTTGATCACATATACTATTTGACATACAGTATAAAACACTATGTATCATACAGTAAAAGGAAGTGAAATGACGGAAATTGAGCACTACCAGAAACTCAAGCTAGAACTAAGACGCGGAGTGCTTATTTTGGCTGTTCTAGCGGAACTTAAAGATGAACACTACGGATATTCACTAAGAAAGAACTTGATCAACAAAGGCCTTGATATTGACGAAGGAACCCTTTACCCCTTGATCAGGCGCCTCGAAAAACAGTCATTACTGACTAGTGAATGGCGTCAGGAAAACAAACGCAAGAAGCGATTCTATCGCCTTTCAAGTACCGGTGAAGTTACCCTGAAAAAGCTCACTGATGATTGGCGTCAGGTAACCTCAACTCTGAGTGGAATTTTGGACTCGCAAAATAATGGAGAAAATTATGAAAATAATTAATCAATATCTGGATAGTCTTGAAACTTACCTGCCAGAAAAAATGCGGGAAGAAGTCAGAGAAGAACTAGAAGCTTCTATTTATGGGGAAATTGAAGATCTGGAAATCAGCCTGGGACGAGCTATTAACAACAATGAACAGGAAAATCTGGTTAAAAAACTGGGTCATCCTATGCAAGTCGCTTCTTCTTTTCAGACCAACCAGGAAGTTATCGGCACCCCATTTTTTCCCGCCTACAAAGTAGCATTAAAAATTTCAATTGCTATAACTGCTGGAATATTATTATTAATGAACTTGCCAATAATGTTTGCACAGGGTCATGGACTTAGTCGTATCTTAGGCCTTTTTTGGCAACTTATAGACAACGGGCTAAGCGTGTTCGCTATTGTCACTATTATATTTTATTTGATGCAAAAAAATAGTCTCGATATTAACAAGCTCTACGCATGGTCCATTAACGACCTAAGACAGTCTAAGATAAAGCTGTCACTTAGCCGGGTAGAAGTCTTCTTTGAATTAATCATCGAACTTGCTTTTCTCGCCTGGTGGAATGACTTGTTTGATAGCTCAATCGTCGCCGAACCACACCAACTGATGAATCATGTACTATTAAGTCCTGAGTGGGGTTCGATATTTAATCTGGTTAACTGGTTGGTCAGTTTGAGTATTATTTTAAGCTTGTATAAACTTTTTATTGCAGGATGGGATAAGATCTCGTTGACCGCTAATACCTTAATCAATCTGGCAGTACTTGCTGTTATTTACTATATTTCTGGTTTTGAACAATTATTAAGCATAGAAACCCCTCCAGATATCAATAACAACTGGTTAAAGGCTAGTCATTATTTTGAATTAATGGCGCAGTCCATATTAGGGTTTATCGCGGTTATTTCTTGCTGGGAAGTTTACTCAAACTCACGCAAACTGCTGACTTATAAATTCTGATAACCAATGATATTTTCCGTTCAGAGCAAGCGAGTAATTACGCCCCACTCTGAGCGGATAAGCTCTCATATTTGTTCTTATTCCTCAGGCCCCATCATAATGGCTAACCATCGTGTGCTCTGGCTAGTTTCTAATGCAATTTTTATAGTCATTGTTAACGGAACGGACAAGAACATGCCAACCGAACCAAAAATCCACCCCCAGAATATCAATGACATAAAGACGACAAATGCAGACAAGCCTAACATCTTCCCCATAAATTTTGGTTCAAGATAATTTCCAACCAGATTGTTTACGGCAAAAAAACTAAGGGCGGTCCACAAAACAGCAACTGGCCCAAGCTGCACAAGCGCAAGCATTAAAGCGGGTAAAGCAGCAATAATCGAACCGATATTAGGAATGTAGTTTAATAAGAAAGCAAGCATTCCCCAGAGAAATGGATAATCGACTCCCACAATAACCATCAAAATTGAAATAAGGAAACCAGTGAGCAAGCTCGCCGCTGTTTTGATTGCCAGATAATGACGGATTTTACCTAACACGTGATTCACATGAACCATTTTATCCTGACTGTTTGAGAATGCTCTGGCAAACTTAGAAGGAAAACTGGTTATTTCGCCAAGAATAAACACTACGCTTAAAAAGATAACAAAGAAATCACCGAATATAACCCCCAGGCCGCCAATCACTCTAGAAACTAAAGACATAAGATCAGCTTTCTCAATAATTGCTCCAACTTCAAGACCTTGTGCAGGAATACCGATTGAGATTAACCAGTTAGTTAATGTATTAAGTTGCTCGGCAAATTTACTTGAATAGGCATCTTTGTTTTCCCCAAAGGACTGAACCGAGTCTCCAACCAGGGCAACCACCAGGTAAACAAATAATAAGATCCCAACCAGAACAAAAATAATTGCCAAACCTCTGGGGATCTTTTTTAGTTCCATCCATTTTATCGCTGGAGTACTAACCACGGCGATAAACAGGGCCATTAAAAACTGGGCAAGTAATGGTGCAGCCACTTTCAACCCGGCAATAACAATAACCAGTGCAGCCAGCGTTAGTATTAGAGGCGTCTGTCGCTCTGCCTGGGGTTGTATTGTCATCTAAAGATTTCCATTGTTTTATTGTTAGAGAAGTCAGTCTGAATTGCCCTGACCAAGTCATTAGAACAAGTGTTTTTATTAACTCACAACCCACTTTTCTGGCAAATTAATCTATCTATTAAAATAATTATTCAAATATACAAAGCTTTATAATGGCCTTTCTATCATTAACCTTAGTGACAACCAGGCTCAATAAATCCCCTCATTAACCGGAATACAACTCACCCAGAACAGGTTCCCGAAAGTCGCTTGCTTTAGTCTATATATCTCACGATTAATTCATACTAATCACTTGATTAATAAGTACCTTTTATATCACAAATAAAACAAAAGTTCGACATTTGACCTGGATCAAGACGCCAGTTAGCACATTGGAGGATTATCCTATTCCAGTGCGACGATATGTCGCAGGTAGTCTATTAAAAGGAAATAAGACGTTGTCATTAGTACGAATGATTACAACCTTTCTACTGCCGCTATTTTTGCTTATTGCAACTTCAGCGTTTGCCTCTCCTGATACTCTAAACCCTAAATTTACTAGGGATATTCAACAAAAAGTCCTCAATAAATTTGGTCCTCAGACAAGATTTGGAAAGTTTGATAAAGACTCAAAGTCATGGCCGATAAAACTGGATGATAAGATATTGGGTTATGCATTTGAAACAAGTGCTCAGGTTTCAATTCCCGCCTACTCGGGCAAACCGGTCAACCTTATTATAGCCATTGATGAATTGGCCAACTATCAATATGCCTGGGTTATCGAACATCATGAACCAATTCTTCTGGTCGGAATTCCGGAACAGAAATTAAATGACTTTGCCAGCCAATATATTAACCATAACGTGGCAGATAAAATCAGAGTCAGTGCAAGTGTTAATAATGATGAAGTCAGTATTGATGCTGTAACAGGTGCAACGGTGACGGTGCTGGTGGTGAATGAAACGATTACCCGCGCCACGCACAAAGTCGCAATTGCACTAGGAATTATTCAGCCATCGGCTGAAGATAGTTTGCCAATATCTAAAGTCAAAAAAGACCTTTTTGTTCAAGCGGACTGGAATACTCTAACCGGTGACGGCAGCATCCGCAGACTTCATCTGTTACGTGAGGATGTCGACCACGCCTTTTCAAATACAGCCGCCAGTCTTGTTGATGTTGCCAACGAAGAACAGAAACAGGATACATTTATTGATCTTTACTATACCTATCTCAACCCGGCCATAGTCGGCAAAAACCTGCTTGGAGATAGTGAATACCAATGGTTAATGGGTGAACTCAAAGCTGGAGAACATGCCATCGCATTAATGGCAAATGGGCGCTATTCATTTAGGGGAAATGGCTTTGTTCGTGGTGGTATTTTTGACCGAATTGGTGTTACTCAAAAAGGTGCCGATATTAGTTTTCGTGATCTCGATTACTATCGTCTAAATGATATCTATCCAACAGGATATCCGAGATTTTCGGAGATGGCGATTTATATCATTCGAGATCATTTTAATTTTGATCCGGGTGTTGACTGGGATCTCAACCTTCTGGTGAGGCGTCAGGTTGGTCCAATTGAAAGTACTTTTATTAATTTTACAGGAATTTATCAAACTCCTGAAAGCTACATCATAAGACCAACAGCTGAAGAAATTGAAGCAGCGAAACCACTGCCATTGTGGGTTTCTATCTGGCATCAAAAATCATTTCAATTAACTATATTGATTTCTAGTCTAGTCCTACTTATGACCATTATCTTTCTCCAGGACTGGCTAATTAACTACCCCACTTTTTTCCATAATATCAGGCGGGTCTACCTTGGATATACGGTGATATTTATTGGTTGGTATGGTCTGGGACAGCTATCAGTAGTTAATGTATTTACCTTTGTGCAAGCACTATTTAAAGATTTTAGTTGGGAGCTTTTTTATATGGATCCAATGCTGTTTATCATTTGGACCTTTACAGCAGCAACCATTTTACTGTGGGGACGAGGTATTTTTTGTGGCTGGTTATGCCCATTTGGCGCACTACAGGAACTGATTAATGAAGCAGCCCGTAAACTGAAAATAAAGCAATATGAACTACCGTTCCGCATTCATGAGAAATTATGGGCACTAAAGTATCTGATCTTTCTCGCTCTATTTGGAGTATCGCTTGAATCCATGTCGACTGCTGAAAAATTAGCAGAAGTTGAGCCTTTTAAAACTTCCATTTTATTAATGTTTCAGCGGGAATGGTGGTTTGTAACCTATGCTGTAGCGCTTTTGGTTGTCTCAATTTTTACTCGTAAGGTTTATTGTCGATATATCTGTCCGCTCGGTGCTGCTTTAGCCATTCCAACAAAACTAAGGTTGTTCGACTGGCTGAAACGTCGTCCGGAATGTGGCGATCCTTGCCAACTATGCGCAAAAGAATGCGAAATACAGGCAATTCACCCTGACGGAACAATCAATGCAAATGAGTGCCACCACTGCCTTGACTGTCAGGTGACTTATATCAATGAAAAAAGATGTCCTCCTTTAGTGCTTGCCAATAAACGAGGAAAAAAAGCAAAAAGAAAATTAGGCCAGCGAATTTCTGCTGAACAGAAAATTGAAATTAAACAACTCGCTGAGGACGCAATAACCCCATGAATTGATAAAAATTTAATCTATAACTTTAATCAATTTAATTTAATAAACATGCAGTAACAGACGATTGCCTTATTCACTTAATCTGGCTTTCAAATCATTTTCTAACTGGAGAGTATGATGGACGACAAAACTAAAACAATTGAATCAAACGAACCCAATAAAGGGATTAGCCGAAGAGGCTTTCTCGGCGCTTCAGCTGCTGGTGCAGCGGGTATTGCTGGACTAGGTATATCAGGCGTTATGACTCCGGCTCAGTTTGCACAAGCTGCGGACAAAGCCAGAGCGGATGCACATCATAACATTGGTCCGGGAGAACTTGATGAGTACTACGGATTCTG
>CBDUHU010000220.1:0-6238 GCA_965366725.1 uncultured Kangiellaceae bacterium | reverse complement strand
AACTTTAATCTATATACTTGTTTGATTTAATTTAACCCCGGTTTACGTTACAATATCGCACTGAGAGCACTTTGACTGAATGAATAAGATTAGCTAATAAGTAAGTTTGCTAACTTCTGCCAGTCGTTTATGATTTAATCTATTGTGATGATAAAACCTTCAACCGAGATTTTTTATGTTTAAAAAAGTTATTTACCTGTTTTTAGTCTTGAGCATATCTCCAGTTTCTGCTGATAGCCCTCAGCAATCATTTTTTGATGCGATGAGCCAACTTTGTGGAAAAACATTTTTCGGTAAAACAATTTTTCCGGATGATAAAGAACACGACTTTTATGGTAAGAAACTGATCATGACTGTTAAAGAATGTAGTGAAAAAGTCATCAAAATTCCTTTTCAAGTGGGTGATGATACCTCCCGTACATGGATTTTAAGCAAAACTGATAATGGACTGTTATTTAAACACGACCACCGATTAGCTGATGGTTCACCAGATCCAATTACCCTCTACGGAGGTCTGGCTAACCAGTCAGGCACATCAGCCGTTCAGTTTTTTGCAGCGGATAAAGAAACGCAAATGTTAATTCCCGCAGCCAAAACTAATGTCTGGTCATTAAAGTTTGATAATAAGAACGACCAGTTTATATATAATCTGGAGCGTCATAATAAACCCCGTTATCGGGCTGTTTTCGATCTAACAGAATAGATAATCAATAACTAATCACATCTTATCGAGCTTTTCGAGGCTCGATAACCTATCCGCTGACAAGGATTACTTTTAATGAGCCAGTCATTTAATCAATCGACCTCATTCACCCTGGATAAAGCACATCTGGTTGAGTGTTTTGAACAATCAGCTAACAAGGTTGAGTTAAGAGATTACAGAAAGGCGATGATTATTGCTTTTCTTGGGTTAATGCTAATGTTTGTTGAGAGTGAACATTACTATGTAGCTTATTTTTTAATCGCATTATCTTTTGTTGAATTCTTTAGTATTCAATATCGAAAAACCTGGTGGGTGTGGCGACAACTAATGAGTAAGACTGCACATGCAAAAGTTGAGTTAACTATCAATGATAATGGAATAATCACAAAGTCTGAAAAATTTGAAAGTCAAATTTTATGGCAAGATCTGATATCAGTAGAACAAACAGAGTTAGGCATTCTATTAAAACATCAAAATGGTGTTAATTATCTGTCTAATAGTTATTTGAACGATGAAATTATCGAGTTTATATTCCAACATCAACCTTCTCAGGAAAGTTAAATCTTCCAATAACCACCTGACAAAATGATATCGCCTTTATAGTTAGAGCGACTTAAGTTTGCTTTTCTGAATTACCTGGAGTTTAACTAACGGGTTAAATTATCATTTTAGCATTTGTAATCTAATAATCATGTTTGTTGTGTGATTTTTATCCATTTTGTTTAAAAAACAATCAAATCAATTTAAAAAACTCCATTTTGGCAGAGAAATACCAAATTTTGACGGTATTTTAAGAAGTTATTTTGTTCGAAAAAGTTATCTTTTTATGGCGAATAATTATTCGTAAACATTAATAAATTGATAATTTAAGGAAAAATATAATGAAAGCATTATTAAGCAAAAAAACACTTGTCGCTTTATCTTTAGTAGGTGGAATCTTAGCTGGTTCAGCTTATGCTTCAATTTGGGATGGAATGACACTGAATCAATGTTTAAGAACTTGCGCAGGTAATTGCCATAACGATGGTGGGGTAGACTCTAATGGCTATAGTACATACAAGTGCATGGAAATTATGCGTTAAATCCCGACGCTTAATTTCTCAGAGTTCAATTGCCGAGTGTAATCTGATTATGCTCGGTTTTCCCAGTTTTTGTTTAGTGAGAAACCGATGAAAAATATCTTAATTATAGCTATCAGTTTTATTATTGGCGTTACCACCGCTATTTACCTGACTAAGAGTATGGATGACTCGTCAAAGTCGGTTCATTATGAAGATCATAGCGCTTTGTTATCACAGTTTCATACAGAAATACTGCTATTTACTACTAGTACATGCCCCGTTTGCGAAAGAGTGAGAGTTTTATTCAAACAAAAAAATATTCGCTACACTGAGTTAGTTGTTGACCAGAATATCGAACATGATCAATTGTACCAGCAGTTAAATTCTCAAGGTGGTGTTCCATTAATGCTGTTAACTGATCGCCAGATTGAAGGCTTTAATGAAGAACTTTATTTAAAACAAATACAGAGTGTGACAAACAAAACATAAAGCGTTAAGTTTGCCAATATTGATTGAGCACGGTTAGTAATTGAGGCTAACTGTCTGGTGTAGGTAATTGCAGGTTATCGCTTTTTAAATTTGGTTGGCGAGATCCCAAATTGTGCTTTAAAACATTTACCAAAATAACTTTGCGAAGAAAAACCAACGTCAAATGCTACTGAGTTAATGCTTAATCCTTGTTCCAATAATACTTTGGCTTTTTCAAGACGGAAGCGGCGCAAATATTCTGCCGGGGTCATGTCGAGTATACTTTTTAGTTTGCGAAAAAATTGACGTTCACTCATTGCCATTGCAATGGCTAATGATGAGATTGAGGTGTTAGGGTCAGCGTACTCGGTTTCCAGCACTTTATTCAGTTGATTGATTAACCGCTCTTGTTCTAATCCAGAGGATGATTGTTTTTCATCAACTTCTGTTGGACTGATAGCCGGGGGTGTGTGAAATGCATATTCGCCAAAACGCTTTTTCAATATATTGCGAATTTCCAATAAATTATTTAAACGGATTTTGAGTTCTTCCACATCAAAAGGTTTTGTTAAATACTCATCGGCTCGTTTTTGCCAGCCTTTAAGACGACTTTCGCGATCCCCCCTGGCGGTTAGTAGAATAATCGGAATATGGTTAGTGACTCGGTTACTTCTTAGCTCATGAGCTGTCTGGTAACCATCTTTGTTGGGCATCATTACATCACTAATAATTAGATCCGGAATTTCATTAATAGCGATGTTAACGCCTTCCTCTCCATCTTTGGCACTAAGCACTTGAAAGTCACCATTAATGCTTCCAATAATATATTGACGCATATCCTGATTGTCTTCGATCACCAGAACAGAAGGTTTGCCGTCGGCGATGAGTTGAGAAGAAGTCTGAATTTCTGGTAATGACTGATGCGTTTGGCTGGTTAAACTCATCAACTCCATGGCAATAATTTCGTCATTTTTATGTTGAACAATGGAAAGGGTTTCGACTTCACTGATAATAGGTAGATTAATTGTCACCATAGTTCCTTCGCCCAACTGGCTTTCAATCGATACACAGCCATTGTGAGTTTCAACCAGACTTTTGACCAGAGAAAGGCCAATACCTGCGCCGGTAACCTGTTCGCTATTTTTATCGAGAACTCGATGGTAACGCTTAAAAACAGATTCGAGTTTATCTGCAGGTATACCAATTCCAGTGTCAGTTATCTTGATACGATATTCGTTTTCGGTAGTCCGTATGGCCTCAACTGATATTTGCCCCCCTGGAAGCGTATATTTAACCGCATTTGAAAGTAAATTGAGAATGATTTTTTCAATTGCATCAGGTGTAAATTCAAAACTAATATCTTCAATAGTCGCTGTTTCTAATCGGATCTTTTTTTCCGTTGCCAAATCGGCAAAGGCGTCAGTTAACAGTTGAATTTTTTTACCAACCGGTTGCGGGCTTTTCTGAGTGATTGCTTTTACCCTGAATGTTTCCAGGTTGAGTAACTGATCGACCATTCGCAATAAGCGGAATCCATTACGCTGAACAATATTCAAACGCTCTAATTCTTGTTGGTTGTTATTGGTTTTGAGCACTTGTGCCAGCGGCCCCAGTATCAGAGTCAATGGGGTTCTGAATTCATGTGATATATTGGCGAACTCTTCATTTTTTTGTGAAAGCAAATCTTCGACAATATGTTTTTCATGGTTGAGCGCTTCAGTACGACGTTTAACGGTTTCTTCTAATTCTTCCGCTCGTTGCTGGCTTATTTTTAGTTTATGAGAGTAGAATAAATAGATTACCGCCAGAAGAAGTATTAAATAACCGACTTTTGCCCAGATTGTCAGCCAGATAGGTGGTTTGACAAGCAAAGTAAATTCTACCGAGTCACTCCATATACCGCTATTATTGGAACTTCTAAATTCAATCTGATAAGTGTCTGGCGCCAGAGCATCAAATAGTGCCTGTCTGGTGATTGAAGATAACTGGTTCCATTGATCTCCTTTATTTTTAAAGCGATATTGGTATTGATTTTTGCTTGTCATCAGATAACTGGAAGAGGCCAGGTTAAATTTAATTGGAAAGTCCGCTGCGGTCATTGTTAATGCCTGATTGGTCAGAGTTGATAACAATCGGTTTTGATGATTCAGTTCGACAGATTGAATTAAGGTAACTGGTTTAACTGTATTGATCAGGTTGGCTTGTGGTTGGTAACGATAAAGGCCATCAAATGCTGAAAAATATGCATGTCCCTGATGGTTAATACACATTTTTCCATTTAAACCACCTTTAGGAAGACCTTCGCTTATTTCGATGGTTCTTAACTGATTATTTTTCCAGTGATATAAACTACCTTTCGATTGAGCGATTAACAGGGACTGCTGCTGACGTATCAGACATCCAATATTGTCGACTGGTATATCTAGTTGGTTAAAGTCTCCGCTATTTAAATTATAAGTATAAATAGAATCATTGGTTGAGTGTAAAAATAGCTCACCCTGACTTCTGGTAAAACGATTAATACTGATATCCTGTGTGTTAAAAGATTGCAGCATTTCTAGCTTATTAGTATCGGTATTGTATTGATACAGGGCGTTTCGGCTTGCCAGTATTATTTTATTTGTCGATAGTTTTGTGATAAATCTAATTAATACTCTGGTTTCCAGTGGTATAGCAATGTTGTTGTTTTGGGATACAAATTGGTTAGACTCAAAGGTGGAAATATTCAGTCCTGATCGCTGTGAAACTATCCAGAATCGGCCCAGGCTATCATCAAGAATTCCAGTGATGTTTTCGTTTGGAAAGGTTGAGTCTTTTGAATAGGTTATCTGGTGCTCATTTTGGTCTTGATCAATATATATAATGTCGCCCTTTGCTCCCAAATAATGTTCATTGTTAGTTTGCAGGTATGCATAAACAGGGTGATTAATTGTTCGATCAATACCGCTTAGATAACTTGAGTCACGATTACTAATCATCAATTGGTCATCTTCAACTATTCTGATTAGCTGAGTGTTTTTTTGTTCGGGGATATTAAATCGCTTTCGCATCAGTTTGTTTCTAGCTGGATGATAGGAATACAGTCCTTCATCGTTAATTGAAAGCCATAAAATACCTTCGTTATCTGAATAAATACGATTGAATTCAATCTGTTTAGAGTTGTTTAACTCGATTTCAGAAAGGTCGACTGGAGTTAACTGGTTGAAGTTGCCATCAAGTTTCCATAACCCGGATTGAGTCGCAATAAATAGCTGGTTGTCCTTATCTTTTAATAGTTGTCTGGTTTTGCCTGTTAATTGCTGAGAAAAAAGCTGGCTAGTAGAATTTTGTTTCAGATCCAGTTTAAAAATCCCGTTTGAGCTGCCAACAAGTAATTGGTTGTCCTTGAGCAGTAATTGGGTATTGGTGTTTTTTGAGTTGAAGGTTTTCACCAGACGGACAAAGCCTTCTACTTCATTAAATTGCAAAATCCCGTGATAAAAGGTTTTAAGGTATAAGTTGTTAGCGGGGCCGTGAATAGCAGCTAATGTTACCGGAGCTTGCGCGTCGGTATTAGTAAAATGAGCGTGAAAATCATATTAGACAGGATTTTGAAAAAATGTTAAACAATTAAAAGTTGGGCATCCATCAAAAAGGAATATAGATGTTGGCGCATTAGTTTCTAAAGAACATTTAGAGAAGATAGAATCTTATATTGAAATTGCAGAAAATGAAGGAGGAAAAATTTTATGTGGAGGTTTAGAAGTTACAATTCCAGATTTTGAAAATGGTTATTATTTTCAGCCTACAGTAATTGAAGTAACAGATAATTCATGTCGTGTAAATCAAGAAGAAATTTTTGGACCAATAGTAACAATTATGCCGTTTAAAACGGATGAAGAAGCATTGCAATTAGCAAACGATACAAAATACGGATTGTCATCAACTTTATGGACCAATAATTTAAACAGAACCATGCAGTTTTCTAAACAATTACACACAGGAATTGTATGGGTAAATACATGGA
>CBDUHU010000219.1:0-6243 GCA_965366725.1 uncultured Kangiellaceae bacterium | reverse complement strand
CATCAGACTGGCTTAATCGGCTGCTCAGAAGTTATTTAGAGAAAGGGAAAGATGTTGGAGTCATCACTATTCCTCCTGCTTTTGGAGGAAGTGGTATAGCCGCAGAAGATATCAATGGAGACGGCTATACTGATTTACTGATACTGAGTGGCGTCGGTAATAAACTCTATCTAAATCTTGCAGGAAAAGCGTTCAAAGATATTACTCGTGAGTCTGGTATAGATTGGCGTAGAGAGAGCGATAATACCTACGGTGAACCGCGTCAACCGATTATCGCAGACCTGAACAATGACGGATTACAGGATATTTTTATTTCTTATGTAAATGATCTTCATCGTGTTTATCAGAATCTTGGTAATGGAAAATTCAAAGATGTGACTGATACTGCAAATTTGGGAGGACTCGAGCTTGTTGGAGGGCCAGCGACAGTGGCTGACTTTGATAATGATGGGTTGCTTGATATTTATATTACTTATTTCGGTAATTATATTAAAGGTGTTCTACCAACGTTGAAAAGAAGAAACGATAACGGATTGCCGAATCAACTATTTAAAAACCTCGGTGGCTTTAAGTTTAAAAATATTAGTAAAGGTAGTGGCGTTGAGCACACCGGATGGGGACAGGCGGTGACTCATACTGACTTTAATCAGGATGGAATTCAGGATTTGATTGTTGGTAATGATTTTGGCGTTAATGCTTATTACCAGAATCAGGGAAATGCAAAATTTGTCAATGTATCTAAGCAGTTAGGAACCGAAAAACCTTCATACACGATGAATATAGGGCTTACCGATCTTAATCAGGATTTACAGCCTGATATCTATATTTCTAACATTGTTACTATGAATAAAGATGAAAAATATGTATTACCTAGTGAAGAAACGCCAATGAAGTTTAATGCAGATAAACTTTCAACAATGCGAGTAGTAGAAGCAAATGACTTGTTTTTGTCGCAACAAAATAAAGACGGTAGCTTTTCTTATCAATTAAGTGATGCCGTTGGTCGAGGATACTCATCAACCGGTTGGTCATGGGATGCTGATTTTTTCGATTTTGACAATGATGGAGATAGCGATCTTTATGTGCTTAATGGGATGAATGAATTTAACCTATATAGTAGCGATAATCCTTATTACACTGATCCGCTAACCAATGAAAAAGAAAATGTCTATATTCCCGTTTCCACCAAAGAATCAAATGTATTTTTCGTTAATCAGGGAGGGAAACTGGTTAATCAATCAAAGAATTCAGGTATTGATTTGGTCGGAAATTCTCGTAGTGCTACTTATCTGGATTTTGATAGAGATGGAGATCTTGATATAGCTGTTAATAACTATCATGAGGCGGCTAATTTTTTCGAAAATAAATTACAGTCAGGTGAGAACAACTGGCTTAAACTAAAACTGATTGGTAATCCAGAGTATCAAGTCAATAAAGATGCTATCGGCGCAAGAATTATACTGACTACTAAAACTGGGAACACTATCTGGAGGGAGATTCATGGTTCAATTGGTTATATGTCTGTTCATCCAAAAATTCAACATTTTGGACTTGGAGTTTCTGAAATAGAAACTATTAAAATTATCTGGCCAAATAATCAGGTGCAAATGCTCGACTCTATACCTGTTAATCATGAATATATGGTTCATCAGGGTGAGTCAGCACAACTCATAAACACGAGTAATAACTAGTGAAAAGAACTCTGATTATTATTCTTTATTTGTGCTTCCAGTTAAGCGACTCACTGGCTGGACAAGTGTTACCGCCCCCGGATATCGATGCTGAACAGTTAACCGAATTTGCACTGTGGGAAAGGGATTTTAAAAAGCAACAAGAGACGATTAGTGTACATGATAATAACTCAGCTTACCTTAATGAGTTGTTTTATAGTCAGTCCCCTTATTTACTTCAGCATGCGAGAAATCCGGTTAACTGGAAGCCCTGGACCAGCAAAGTTTTCGCTAAAGCTAAAAAAGAAAATCGATTAATATTTCTCTCGATTGGATACTCTACTTGTCATTGGTGTCATATGATGGAAAAAGAGAGTTTCGTTGATCTGGAGGTTGCGCGGGTAATCAATCGTGATTTTTTATCAATCAAAGTTGATCGCGAGGAGCTTCCGCATATCGATGATTATTATGCCTCGGCTCTGGAGCAGGTTAAAGGCAATGCTGGATGGCCGATTACTGCAATTATCACGGCTGATGGCTTACCGGTTTTTATTGATTCTTATCTTGCAAAATCAAAATTGTTAAAGCTACTGCCCAGAGTTAACCAAATTTGGCAGAAACAACCTGATTTTTTATTAACAAGTGCTAACAATATTGATT
Organism: uncultured Kangiellaceae bacterium; assembly: GCA_965366725.1. Lineage (GTDB taxonomy): Bacteria > Pseudomonadota > Gammaproteobacteria > Enterobacterales > Kangiellaceae > Aliikangiella. The sequence goes on along the minus strand of CBDUHU010000219.1, from coordinate 3,913 downwards.
CATTGGTTAATCAGAAATTTAATCAGCTACCAGATGATTCTCAGCCACAAGAGGAACTGGCACAACTAAATGAGAAGTTAATTGCAACACTGGATCCGGTTAATGGTGGATTTAAGGGCGAGACCAAATTTCCCTCTGAGGCGATGCTATTTTATATATTGGATCAACTGAATCGAAAATCATCAGTGGAACTGGAAACAGCTATACAGCTACAGTTAGATCAAATGATTCAAGGTGGATTATTTGATCATATCGATGGCGGTTTTCATCGTTATTCAACAGATCCCACATGGACAGTTCCGCATTTTGAAAAGATGTTGTATAACCAGGCTCAATTGCTGATGGTTTATAGTCGGGCTTACCAGTTTTTTAGAGAGCCGAGGTATAAGGAGGTTGTCGAAAAAACAAGTCGTTTTTTAGTGTCAACTTTTTATGAGGAAACACAAGGATTCTATTCAGCTATCGATGCTGATTATTTAGGCGAAGAAGGTGGTTACTATTTGTGGTCGGAAAATCTATTGGATAAAATGCAACTCAATCCATTAGTAGCTAAGACTTATAAGGTCATTGAGACCGGTAAGCATGGAGTCACTTTTTTACTGAATGAGAGTTCCGAAGCTTCCAAATTGAAACAAGACTACCGGGAACAGCTAGCTAATTTGCGTAAAAAACAAACGTTTCCTCATATTGATGATAAAGTTATAACGAGTTGGAATGGACTCACTATAAAAGCACTTACCGAAGCCGGAGTCGTTATCGGAAACCATAAGTTAGTCGACATTGCTGAGCAATTGTCTCAGAAATTGTGGCAAGAACGCTTTGATAAAACAACAGGAGCATTACAGCGAACTGGTTATTCTAGAGAAAGGGATGTTAAAACAGAAAGTAATGTTCTTTATCTGGAAGATTATGCTTATCTTGCAGATGCTTATATTTCTTTATATGACCTGGGGTTAAAGCAAACATGGTTAGATAAGGCTGAAACACTTATCAAGCAGGCAGCCCGATACTTTTTAGATGATAATATGAGTTGGCGAAATAACTCCCTGACACAGAGCTCATTAGTTATCAGAAAGTCGCAAGATACAGAATTAATTTCACCCACCGCTGTGATCATTAATGTTATTTCAAAGTTAGATAAACGTCGCGGGAAAAAACTACTAAAGCAAAAAAATAAGCCTATGTTGAAATACGCTAAATCAAAATTTTCTAAGGCTCCACTTGACCATATGTATACAGCCTTTGCAATCAATAGCTATGACAATGGTACAACTGAAAAAACTCGCTATTTTGCTAATGGAAAGGGAAGGGTTGAGTTTCACTGCGATAAATTTAGTAGTGATATTTGTACTAAATTGTCAATAAAATTAAGCCTGAAAGAAGGCTGGCATATTAATTCGGAAGAACCACTCCAGGATTATCTGATTGCTACAAAACTTGAGCTACCTCAGGAGTTTCAAGTTGATTATCCGCAAAGTCATGTTATTAAGTTAGGCTTTCAGGAAGAAGCACTTAGTGTTTTTGAAGGCAGTTTTGAAATAATGGTAACTCGAAAGTTAATAAATAAAGACAGAGTTTTTCTTGATATTCCACTTCAAGCTTGTAGTGATAATATTTGTCTGAATCCGGAAACACTTTCATTCTGGATGTAAATTGAATAAGGCTGTATTAACGATTCAATCTGTTTTGAGCAGGAACAATTAATTTTGTGAAAATACTTCATATTGGCAAATTTTATTCTCCGTTTAATGGTGGAATTGAATCTTTTATGTCTGAGTTAGTCAATCAGCAAATAAAAGATGGACATGAAGTATCAGCAATCGTTCACAATCATAATAGTGCCAGGTATGCATCGACTGAATATATATCAAAGGTTAAATTGGTTCGGGTTCCCTGTTATGGCAAAATTGCCTATGCACCTATTTCGCCGAGCTTTGGTTTTCATTTACGCAAGATATTGATTCAAGATAAGCCCGATATCATACATATTCATATGCCAAATTTATCGGCATTTTGGTGTTTTCTCATCCTGGCATCTTATCAAATTCCCTGGGTAGTTCATTGGCACTCCGATGTCTTGGGTGCTGTACCTGACTATAAAGTTAAATTGTTGTATCCGTTTTATCGAGTTTTTGAGTCTCTTCTACTGAAAAGAACTAAAACGATAATAGCAACTTCGCCTGTTTATGCTGAATCAAGTCAGCCTCTGAGCAGGTATATTGAAAAAGTTAAAGTGGTTCCTTTAGGGTTGAGTGATATTGTTCAGATCCAGAAAGAGCCGCCTGATGCTAATGAAAGGTTAGCTTTATTGATGATCGGACGGTTAACTTATTATAAAGGTCATAACAACCTGATTAAAGCACTTGAACTGCTAGAGCAGCGTCAGGTTGATTTTAGTTTAAGAATTGTTGGAGCTGGAGAGTTGGAATCCAAAATAAGAACCTGGGTGGAATCTTCGGGGTTAACCAATTATGTTGAGCTGTTAGGGCAAATTTCAGATGAACAGTTGCAGACAGAATTATTGCAGGCCGATCTTTTGTGCTTACCATCGATCGAACGAACAGAAGCATTTGGGGTTGTACTGCTAGAAGCAATGCGTGCCAGTTTGGCCTGTTTAGTCACTAATACACCTGGTTCAGGTATGAGTTGGGTTGTTCAGAACAACGAAACAGGTCTGGTTGTCGAGTGCAATAATGTAAAGGCTTTAGCTGATAGATTAAATTTTGTCGCTGAAAACAAAGCAATACTATCATCTTATGGTATGGCTGGACGAGAAAGGTTCGTTAGGCTATTTTCAATCGATAAAGTCTCAGAATTGATAACTTCGGTATATCATTCGAGTAGACTAAAGTGAAAAACTTCATCTTTAGTGTTAAAAGACATATAATGTTGCGCAAATTATATCAAGTAACTTAGCTAACATTGAAAAATAGTGATATCTGCGTAGTGATGCCAGCAATGGATGAAGCATCGACCATACAAAAGCTTGTTAAAAGTGTGGTTGACTGTGGCTACAAAGTTATTGTTGTTAATGATGCGAGTCATGATACAACGGCTGAAGAAGCATTCAAAGGTGGGGCGACCGTACTCACTCATATCCAAAACTTAGGTGCCTGGAAATCGACCCAAACTGGCTTACGTTACGTCCATAAATTGGGCTTTAAAGTTGCGATTACCATGGATGCCGATGGACAGCACCAACCGGAACATATCTCACTTTTAGTTGATAAATACAGGGATGGAGCTAATGTAGTCATTGGTAATTGTACCGCTAGAGGGAGTGCCGGACGACATATCGCGTGGCGCTTTTTTAAGTATGTTAATCGACTTAATGTTAGTGACATTACCTCTGGATTCAGACTATATAATCATGAAGCTATTTCGTGTTTGATATCAAAACAAGCAACAATGCTTGAATACCAATGTATTGGAGTTTTGCTTATGGTCCGAAATTTAAAGCTCAATGTAGTTGAGACATCCGTCCCTATGAAGGAGCGAAAAATTGGTATTTCCAGAATTTTTCATTCGTGGTCTGCTGTTGGTTATTATTTGATATATAGTGGCTTATTGTCAGTGACGAAAGCATTTCCTACTAAAAAAGAAAAATACGTCAATCGCGTAATAAGGCATCATAATTTTGACTAATCCACAAATCGTTTCTTCAGTTATTGGCTTCTGTGTTGCTTCTGTTATTTATTGGTTAGTTCGCAGAGATCACCTTGCCCCGGTACAGGCAATGCGTTGGTTGCTAATTGCAGCGATCATTTTGGTGCTGGGTACTTTTCCAGTAATTATTGACTGGATTGGGTATGCTGTTGGAATATCCTACCCACCAATAATCCCAATTATCATTGCGTTAGCTGCTGCATTAGTGAAAGTACTGCTAATGGATATTGAGCGTAATAAAATCAAT
>CBDUHU010000218.1:0-6281 GCA_965366725.1 uncultured Kangiellaceae bacterium | reverse complement strand
TACTTGCCTTATCAATTAATGACCCTGAAAATAAATTAACTCAATGCAAAAAACAAATCGAACAGCAACTCTCCAGACTTGGTTTTTTTTCCTTTGATAAGAAAGATTTTGTACCTCACGTAACCTTGTTCAGGCAGGTAGAAGGCGTCCCGTTAGAGCAACATTACCCAGAACTTTCCGTAAAAGTTAGCAAGATTGATCTGATAATATCTGAACAAAACAAAAACGGCACACAATACCATACAATAGAGCAATGGCCGTTAAAAAAATCACTATCAGTCAAGCAGCAACTTATTGGCAAACACTCATAAAGGTAAGAATGAATATCCGAGTATATTTTACCATTATCATCTTTCTTCAACTCGCAAGCTGTGTTTCAGTTGAAACTAATTGTCCTCAGACACCAGTATTAAAAGGTGTGATTGAACCGGCAAGATTAATGAAAGATTTAGAAGTTCTTTCCAATGACAATATGCAAGGACGAGAAACTGCCAGTGAGGGTAGTTTACGTGCACAAGATTATATTATTTCTCGATTTAAGCAAATTGGTTTAGCTCAATATAGAGACAATTTTAAACACCATTTTGAGTTTGGAAAAAACACTCACACTCAAGCGACAAACCTTATTGGATGGATAGAAGGAACAACCAGAAAAGATCAATATATTGTGGTTACAGCGCACTATGATCATCTTGGTAAAACAGGCAACAAAATTTATAATGGGGCAGATGATAATGCCTCCGGTGTTGCAGCAATGATACATCTTGCTGAATATCTTAACTTACACCGTCCGCAACTCTCCGTTATTTTTGTTGCCACAGATGCCGAAGAAAAAGGTCTGCACGGTGCCAAAGCATTTATGAATAAACCACCGGTTAAAATTGAAAAAATAGTGCTTAATCTTAACCTTGATATGGTGGCAAGGGGTGGAAAAAGACAACGTATCTATTTAGCTGGAACTAAAAAAAATCCGCAGTTTAAATCAATTACTCAATCAGTAATCTCCAACGCAGGGGTCTGTGTTAGACGCGGTCATGATGGTCAATCAAGAGTTCGCGGTTCCCTGCGCTCGGGAACCAACTGGGCAAATGCCAGCGATCACTCTATATTTGCAAAAAAGAAAATTCCTTATCTCTACTTCGGGGTAGATCTCCATCAGGACTATCATCAACCAGCCGATACTTTTCAGAAAATTGACCCTTTATTTTTTAGCTCTGTAGTCGAAACAATTATTGCGACCTTTAACCAGTTAGATCTTAGTGGTTTACTCAATCAAAAGATTATTGAAAAGTGACAATTCAGTCAAAATATTTTGCTGCATACCTTTCAATACGATAGTGAGATTGGACAAATCCATTTTTAAAAGAGCGTGAACCTAACAGGCTTAACCGAACATCTTTAAGTGTTTCTCCAAATAATGATAAACCTTTGCCTATTAATACTGGTATCTGAGTAATTGTTATCTCATCAATTAACTCTGCCCGAATAAAAGACTGAATTGTCATACCACCATCAACATAAACATTCCTAACACCGAAATTTTGAAGCTCAATCGCTAGCAGTTCAATCTCTCCGGAAAATAAAGTGACTTTATCCTCAAGATCCTCAGGGACTCGATTTAGCGTCCGACTTAAAATAATAACCCGCTTACCGATATATGGCCATTCAGGAAATGACGCCGCTTTTTCAAAAGTGGCTCGTCCCATGACAATACAATCAATCTTTGACAAGTATTGATGATAGCCATAATCTTCCTGAGTATTTTTTCCAGCCGCATTATTTAGCCAATCTAACTTACCATTAGTTCGGGCAATATATCCGTCGACACTGGTGGCAATAAAAACTGAAAAATTGATATTCATCACTATTAACTTTCAGGTTAAGCATTAATACTACTGATTAAATCACACTCGTTATCATCAGCAAAGTTTTTTCATTCTTCAAATAAACGTTTTGATCTGAACGGGATATAAATACAGGGTTGTGCATAAACAAACCAATATCTGATTCAATCGATAAAATCATTGAAACCAGTTTATAGATATGAAAAACTTTGCTTATTAATTATTGTTCTCAAAATAAACTGAAGCGAGTCAAATAATGACCAACTGGACCGACATTCTGGCCAATGAAAAACAACAGGAATATTTTCGCCAAACGATGGTTCACGTTGAGCAAAGAAGGGCTGAAGGCATTACCGTATATCCGCCAAAAGATGCGGTATTTAATGCCTTTCAATCAACCCCATTTGAACAAGTTAAAGTCGTTATTCTTGGACAAGACCCTTATCATGGCCCTGATCAGGCGCATGGACTATGTTTTTCTGTAATGCCAGGTATCAAACCCCCGCCTTCTTTAGTGAACATCTATAAAGAACTTGCTAACGATATCGAGGGGTTTAGCATACCCTCCCATGGATACCTCCAATCCTGGGCTGAACAGGGGATCTTGTTATTGAACACCGTATTAACGGTTGAAGCTGGTCATGCACACTCTCACAAGCATCTTGGTTGGGAACAATTTACTGATCGTGTTGTTGATGGGCTAAATCAATACGGAAATGGCATCATTTTTCTGTTGTGGGGTGCTCACGCACAAAAAAAGGGAAAGAATATTGATTTGAACAAGCATTTTATATTGAAAGCCCCACACCCATCGCCCCTGTCCGCCCATAGAGGTTTTCTGGGTTGTCAGCACTTTTCCCAGGTAAATCAAATACTCAGCCAGCAGGGCAAAGAGCAAATTAACTGGCAACTTGCGGAACTGTAGCCTGCTGGATAAAACACTAGTCTAGTCCTTAATCCATACTCTGGATTTTTTCCCTACATTTTCAAGGCGCCAGTTTTTAATTCCCCAGGCTAAAATTTCTTTTGCCGATGTTGTACAGAGTTCTTGTGGTGCCTGTTGTCCTAAATGATTTAATGCTGCCACCAGGTGCTGATTTACCCGCTCAACCGACAGGGCAGAAGAGAGCTTTTGTTTACTCAACTTTTCCCCTTTTGCATCAACCACCAGAGGCAAGTGGAAATACTGTGGAGTTTCAACACCTACGCAATGGTAGATAAAATTTTGTCTTGGAGTTGAATCGAGAATGTCTGCACCACGGGCGACATGGTTAACCCCCTGTTGGATGTCGTCTGCAACAACAGCTAACTGATAGGCAAACAGCCCATCCCTGCGGCGGACCACAAAATCCTGAAGATCGACAGCGTCTAGAAACTGACAATCACCAAAGATTTGGTCATAAAACCCGGCGAAATTCTGATTGAACTTTAACCTGATGGCGTGCTCAGCATTTTGCTCGTCTAGTTGATTACGACAATGGCCATCGTAGATCCCGCTATTTCGTTTTAGTATCTGTTTACGGCTGCAATAACATGGATAAGTTGCTTTAGTCGCAGTCAGGCGATGAAGTAATTGTTGATACAAAAAGTGGCGTTGGCTTTGATAGACGACAGTTTCATCCCACTCAAAGCCAAAAGCTTGCAAAGTTCTCAGGATTTCATCTGCCGCACCAGCAACTTCTCTCGGAGGGTCGAGATCTTCAATTCTAACCAGCCACTTCCCACCCTGGTGTCTGGCAATCAGATAGCTTCCCAGAGCAGCAACTAGTGAGCCAAAATGCAGTGCACCGGAAGGTGTGGGAGCAAATCGTCCAACCCACTGGCTGTTTGATTGTGAGTCACTCATTGTTACCCCTCAATCAAAATAAGCGCCAACGGCGCCTATTATTGTTTGTTACTCACCAACCAGCTTAACTAGCGATTGATATGCTTCTCTTTTATTTCATCGAGTGTTTTACAGTCGATACACAATGTCGCAGTTGGTCTGGCTTCTAGTCGCCTGATACCAATCTCAACACCACATGACTGACAGTAACCATAATCTTCTTCATCAATAGCGACTATCGATTTACCAATTTTCTTGAGTAATTTTCTCTCTCTATCGCGAGTTCTTAGCTCTAAACTAAACTCTTCTTCCTGACTGGCACGATCAACCGGATCGGGAAAATTTGCCGCTTCATCTTTCATATGAGTTACAGTTCGGTCAACTTCTTCCATTAGTTGTTGTTTCCATGCCCCAAGAATAGCCCTGAAATGAGTAACTTGGTCATCGTTCATATACTCTTCGCCACGCTTCTCCTGATAAGGAGCAATTCCTAAAGCACCGAGAGTGGTTGAAGTGGCTATTTTAACTGTTTTTTTACTTGGCATTCGTTTCTCCGCCAGTTTAACTACTTGAAAATAATAAAATTTTTATGAAACTTCATTACCAAAAACACAAAATAATAAACGAAGTTCAAAATCGACTTTTTATTTAGGCGCGGATATATATCATATACACTCACTAAGAACAATATTATTTTCGCCTTTATCATCAATTTTTATACTCTGACAAGTCCAGAACAGGCTAATTTACAGGCAACTTTTTTGATGATACTTTCAACTTCCGGGTGCTGATAGGAAACCATCGGCAACTGACCCCAAACAGGAGCGGGCCAGCCAGGATCTGTTTTATATCTCACCACGTGATGCAAATGTAGCTGTGGTACCATGTTTCCGATAGCAGCCAGGTTAAGTTTGTCTCCCTTAAAAATATCCATAACAGCAACAGAAACTAGCCTTGATTCCTTCCATAACTGCTTCTGATCATCATCAGACAATTGGTAAATTTCTTTAATATCCTCGCGCTGTGGAACTAATATAAACCATGGATACTGCGAGTCATTAATGAGCAACAGCAAGGATAAACTCAATGAACCAATCAGATGGCTATCTTTGGCTAGCGTAGAATCAAGTTTAAACAATATTTTATTCCTATATGTGATAAAAAACTGAGACCTTATTGATCAATGTAGCAGATAACACTTGAAAAATGTTGAATATCTGTTGATTCAACCATCCATACTTGAACCTTGCTTGTTTCTGTTGCTAGTTTAATTATAGACATTAACCAGTTAACGCTCTCAAGGAGAATTAACATGACCACTCGATATCCATTCCTGATGCTACTCGCTCTTAGTCTTGTTTTCTCTGTTGCAATCGAATTAAAAGCCCACAGTGGTGCTCATCCGCTTCGTTATGTCAGCGCAAATGGAATTGATCAGGGAGTTTGTAACGCTCCGTTATCCCCCTGTAAAACGATTACCTATGCAGTTAATCAATCGTCTAAAGGCGACACGGTTTATGTTGCTCAGGGAGAATATAACCTGGTAGGAATGGACATATTTTTTCTACTAAGTGATATGGTTGAAGTAAAAGGAGGCTTTTCAACTGACTTTCAGCAACAAAAGGCCAGTGAATTCTTAACCGTAATCAGCGGATTACCCGCAGAGTACCGCGGAGCATTACAAAAACGTGGATTTAAACTTATCCGTGACAGTAAAGGCCTTGAAAGCCAGCTCAACCCACAACACAAATTACAACTTTCTCTGTATAAACAGTTAACTAGCCAGAAAGAAGGTCCAGCACAATGTATTAACGGTCGCGCTGCAAGCTATGAATGCGACAATATTGATCTGCAATCTCATATTCCCCTTGACGCATTTAACTCCAGTCCTTCCAGTGCTAATGATATCTGGGGATTCGTGGACATGAATAACAACAGAGAATACGCACTGATCGGCCTGCATGGAGCCACCACCGTTGTTGATGTGACTATTCCAACGGCACCAATTGAAGTTGGCTCGGTACAAGGTGGCGCATCGACCTGGAGAGATATTAAAGTGTATCAACATTTTGATCAGTCCAGTAACCGCTATAAAGCCTATGCCTATGTAACCACGGAAGCTTCACAGGGACTTCAAGTTATTGACCTTAGCCTGTTACCTGATTCTGTCTCTCTTGCCAGCACAATTTCAGAATTTACCAGTGCTCATAATGTTTACCTGGCAAACGTCGATTATGCAACCGGACTGGCGCTGGAGAATATGTCCCCTTATCTGTATGTCGCTGGTTCTGATAAAGATGGCGGAGCCTATCGGGTATTCAGCCTTGATGATCCCACTGTACCGGTATTAGTAGCAACACCACCGATGGGAACCGGGTATATTCATGATGCGACCAGTCTGGCAATCACCGATCCTCGTACCGCTGATTGCAACAATGGCCACAATCCATGTGAATTATTAATCGACTTTAACGAACAGACTGTCGATATATGGGACATGACAGATAAAAATGCACCAGTAAAAATAAGTAGCAGCGGCTACCCAAATTCAAGATATACCCACTCTGGCTGGTGGTCACAGGACAAAATGACTATTTTTATTCAGGATGAGC
>CBDUHU010000217.1:0-6300 GCA_965366725.1 uncultured Kangiellaceae bacterium | reverse complement strand
AAGGCACATAGGATTTGTGGGAGAGGTTAACTCCCACTGTTTTGTTCAATATTAGTTTTTAAAGAGTAAAAATAGGAGTAGCCGTGTGGGTGAACAAATATACGTGAAAGAATTAGAAATCGCTGATAATTGTAGAAATTGTGGTATGTGTCGCATCGATTATCTGGGAACAGGCCGATGTGATGCCGCTGAGGAACACGTAAATTTTGCTCATCACCCACATGGTCGTTTAAAGGTATTTAAAGCACTACAATCTGGTGAGTTACCACTAACAACAGAAACTGAAAAAGTAGTGGATAGTTGTACTTTATGTGGCAGCTGTAATATTCAGTGTTATTTCCAAATTGAAATGACTCCTGGAGATGTTTTTGCAACTAAGAAAAAGGTATTTAGAGAACGCGCTAAAGTTGAGGATATTATTGAGTGGGAAAGTGATGAAGTTCTTGATGAATTGCTTGCGGTGGTTGGTGAATCCTGGGCTTTTAATGATCCGACAATATTAACAGCATATGCTACTTTTGGTTCACTAAGTCATGAGGAAAAAATACCTGCGTATGTTGTTTTGCCTAAAGATGGTAAAGAAACTGCAGAGATTGTTAAAATTGCGAATAAGCATAAGATTACATTCTTACCAATTTCATCAGGCACAAATAGTTCTAATATTATTCAAGATAAGGTCATTATGATTGATATGGGACGAATGCAAACACTTTCGGTTAATGAGAATGAACATTGGGCAGAAGTTGGTGCCGGAATTATCGCCTTTGATTTACAGCAGGCAGCAATGAAAAAAGGAATGCGTTTTTCAATCGGTGAGTCAGCTGCCGGGATATGCGCTAACCAGGTCACTACAGGGATCCACTCATTTTTTGGTTATAAACGAGGAATGATGGCGGATCACTATATTGAAGCCGAACTGGTAACAAGTGAGGGAGAACTAATAAGAACACGTTCTTCTGACGCTCCGCAAATAGAAACAAGCCCCAAAGATTATTATCAGCCAAAACTACCTTTTATATGTACCAAATTAAAAATTAAGTTGTACCCTGTCGAGGAAGAAGAAACGGTTATCTTTATACCTTACCGAGAGTTAGAAGAAGGGTTGACCATTACTAAAGAGCTGGCTGAAGATGAAATAGGGGTTGGAATGGGGCTTCTGGGTGTTGAAGTTCTTTCAGAGTTTTTGGCAATTACCGAAGAGGATGCAGAAAACTTTTTGGATATAGCTCGATACTATTTAAAAATCAATTTTGCCACTTTAATGATGTTAACCAAGCCGGATCTTGAAAAACTTAAAGCCAGGTACCCGGAGTTAACCTATGTTGACCAAAAGTCAATGCAAGGGATAATCCAGGGTATTCCAGCAATAACTGGCCCTGAAGCAATGGCATTAGTTGAAGATGTAATGGATGAGGATAAGCCTTACGATCATCTATTCGGCGACATGCTTGATTATTTCCTACAACAAATTAAATTAACTTCTGATGAAGTGACTACATTATTTTCTCACCTTGATAACAAAAAGTTAAAAAAGGCGTTAGATAAACATTATTTTGATCCAGAATATAGTGATCCGGAATATTGGTTTAATTATCGAATGTTTTCTCCTCGATTCTTAAGAACCCATTGGTTTTTCTCTGTAATGTACTTTACTGATGCTGACAATTTTGAGTTGATTTATGAATTAAATAATAAAATGAAAGAGTTTGGCGAACTACATAATATCAAGAATGACTTTTGCTACATTATGCCTCTTGATGGTGGAAAGCGATTCTTCTTTGAGTATGAATACTTTTGTGATCAGAGAGATGAGGAAGCCTTACAACGTTTAAAGAAAGTATTTTTCCTACTTGCTCATGACTCTAAACGTATGACAAAGAAGAATCTTGGCGTTTATCCGGTACTTAATACGTTATTCAACGGATTAAATAAGCGAGATTTTTACCTTTACAATAATTTCGATGAGAAAGTGTGAAATGACAGCCGAAATATATGACCTGAGAAGTGCTTTAGAATTTATGGAGAAGAACGGGGAGTCTGTTGTTGTACATGACTCTCCGATTAAAGCAAAATATGAGATTGCCCAGCACTATGTTAAAGAGAGTGCCGGGGTACCTGCATCAACTGTTAGTCGTGACGAAAAAGTCATTCGATATGAGCGGGTAGAAGGGCATGATATTCCCGTTTTGATTGGTATGTTTGGCGCTAGAAGCCGTAATCAACTATTGTTAACTGGCCAACCAGACAGCCATCATTTCCCATTTATGCAGGCCCTTCAAGAGAGAATCAAACCAATAAAAATAGACACACCAAAATGTCAGCAAGTGGTGATTGATAAGGATATTAATCTAACCAGAGACTTACCTATTTTAACATTATCAGAGGAAGATTCGGGTCCTTATATAGGGCTTGGCTTTGTATTTGCTTCCGATCCTGAAACTGGTGATTATAGTGCATCGGTACACCGGCTTTGCGTACAGGGGAAAGATGAATTATCAATCTCAATTTATCCCGGTAGACAATTAGGGTTATTGTATGAAGCTGCTTTAAGTAAAGGTAAAACTTTGTCTGTATCGATAAATATCGGTCTTGATCCGGCGATATATTATGCATCATGTTTAACTGAACCATTACGCAAGAAAGGCGAGTGTAAATTAGATGTTGTTGGTGGACTACGTGGAAAAGCGGTTAATTTATCAGCTTGTCTTAAGGTAGAAGCCGAGTGTCTCAGCGATGCCGAAATAGTAATCGAAGGTGAGATAACCAGCCAACAGATAGCTGAAAATCAATCTGATGCTAGCAAAGGATCAATGCCGGAGTTCACCGGATATCAGGGAGCAATTGCACCTGGCGTTACGGTCCCTGTCATTAAAGTGAAAGCGATCACACATCGCAAAAATCCTATCTATCAGACTGTGATTGGGCCAGGCTTAGAGCAATCAGAGTTACAGGCCATTACTCCTGAAATTGCCACCCGGTTTTTCTTGAAACAAAACTTTGATCTTGACATTAAAGATGTTGTTTACACAACTTCTGGTGGTGGATTATTTATGTCAATTATTCAACTTGAAAAACACTCTGAGAAAGATGACGTAGCTGTGATTGAAGCTGGATTGAAGGTACTTTCATTAGCACCACCATTTAAGCACTTATTTTTAGTGGGCGAAGATGTGGATCCCCATTCATCTGATGATGTGTTATGGGCACTAACAACAAGGTTTCAGGCTGATTGTGATTTGCATACAGCGAATAATCCAACTCCGTTTATGATGGATTTGTCGCAAACGCCCGAATATCGTTCGCAAACAGATAATAATGAAGAAAGCTGCAGAGCACTCTTCGATTGTACGGTTCCCTGGAGAATGAAAGAAAAGTTCAAACGACCATTTGTTAACAAAGCTTATAAGTAGGGTTGTTCGATGAAAATACTTGTACCAGTCAAACAGGTTTCTGATCTTGGCAATAGTATTCAGTTAAGTGGCAATAGCTCAGGTGGATCAGTGAAAGGAATTGGAAAAGTAATCAATCCTTTTTGCGCGATAGCATTAGAGCAGGCTGTCAGATTAAAAGAAACAGGTGAAGCTGACGAAGTTATTGTAGTTTGTATCAGTGAAGATAGTACCGAAAAGATGCTTAGAAAAGCACTAGCCTCTGGCGCCGACCGTGCAGTTGAGATAAGTGTTGATGATGAATCGCTTTTGTGTCCACTGGATATCAGTAAATTACTAAAAGAGTTTTCGCTCACCGAATCTCCAGATCTTATTATGATGGGAAAGCAAGCAGTTGACTTTGACAATAACCAGGTTGGTCAAATGCTGGCAGCTTTATTGAACTGGCCTGAGGCATTAGCGGCTTCAAATATTAGCCTTGATGACGAGAGTATCATTGTAAAATGTGAGGGTGATGAAGGTGAGCATACAGTGTCATTTAAATTGCCTGGCCTGATTACTGCAGATCTGAGACTTAATCAACCCCGTTCAGCAAGTCTGGCAGATGTAATGAAAGCACGTTCGAAACCAATAAAAATATTAAAGGGAGATACTTTCAACTTTAATCCTCAGCAACGGATTGAAACTCTAGAGGTATATAAACCACAAAAGGAAGTCTCGCTAAGAATGTTAGAGAATACCGAAGAACTCGTCAAAGTGATTAAGTCTCACGCTCATTATTAACGAAATTATGTTTGTTTTCTGGCTAAGATTTTAAAGGAATGCTCTATGTCTATTTTATTAATCGCTGAACATGATAATTTAGCAATTAAACCTGAGTTCTATAAAGTCCTCTCAGCTGCGTGTGAGTTGTCAGTTAACATTGATGTGTTAGTTGTTGGTTATCAATGTAAGCCGGTTGCGACCTATTTATCAGGGATCAGTCAGATAAACAAGGTTCTACTAGTTGATCAGGACTGCTGGAAAAATCAGCCTCACTGGGAGCTTAGTATATTGACCGCTAATATAGCAAAAGACTATACCCATGTATTATGTTCTTCTTCTTCATTCGGCAAAGCAGTTATGCCCAGAGTTGCAGCTTATCTTGATGTTGCCCAAATCAGTTGTGTGAATGAAATAATCTCTACAGACATATTTGTTCGTCCAATTTATGCTGGTCGTCTGATGAGTAAAGTAAAAAGCCATGATAGAATTAAAGTGATTACTATTTTAACTTCTTCATTTCCGGCCACCGTAGTCAAGCAATTTGAGGACACTGTTTTTTCCCCGATAGAGAATATAACACCGGAAAAAATCGAGATTCTTAATTCAAGTCAGTTCATAAGTGAAACAATTAATACCAGTCAAAGGCAATCGCTCCAGTCTGCGGATATCGTTATAACTGCTGGAAGAGGCCTTGGTACGCTCAAGAATGTTCAGGAGGTAGAAGTACTTGCTGATTCACTTGATGCAGCAGTAGGAGCCACTAGAGCTGTGGTTGATGCTGGTTGGATGTCAAACGATAAACAAATTGGTCAGACTGCGAAAACAGTAGCACCAGATTTATATATTGCCCTTGGGGTTTCAGGAGCAGCCCAACATATCGCAGGAATGATAGACTCGAAAGTAATTGTTGCGGTTAACAAGGATCCTGATGCACCAATATTTCAAATAGCCAACTATGGGTTGATCGGTGATCTAAATAGTGTGCTACCGGATTTGATAGGTCTTTTTAATTCACCCACATAATTTATTTCAGTATTTTGTCAAACTACATTGAATTAGCAGGCCAGCCTGCAGGTAATTAATTAAACGCTCACATATAAATTTATTTCAATTTAATCACTCGATGACTGTACTTAAGGTCAGTTGAAAAGCAACCTTGAACTCCTCATTATTGTTATGCCCAATCTCTGAAATAGATAAATGGTGGGCATAAAAAATATAATAATAATTAGTCGATATATGCTTTTTACAGCTACTCAAGTATTTATCAGTTTATTAACTTAATCAAAAATTACGATATGTTTCTAAGGATGAATTTATGAATCAAAAAATTAAAGGTGCCAGTCATACAGGCATGAAAAAATTTCCTGTTAATGCAATGAAGCGAAAATTAAAAATAGCTTGTAGCGCCGCTATTGCAGCAACTTATTTGTCTATTTCAGGCTGTACCTCAGACGTACAGGCTGTAAGCAATAATAACGCAAACAATAATAGTCAAAACAATGCCGTTATTAATATTGAAGGTGTAGCTGTGACCGGGTTTAACCGTCGATTAAGTGAACCACTTTGGGATATTGGTGCACCGTTTGGATCAGTAGGGTTTAATTTCCTGTTCGGTTATAATGACCAGGGCGGCTCAACACCATTTGATCTAACTGACTCAACACCACTTGATACCCTTGTGGCTAGCGGATTTGATCCTGCTTTTGGTGCACTCTTCCCAACTCCTGATCCTGAATTACTGAATATCCCTTTAAGAGATGTTGCGGTAATTGTTTCTGACGATAGGACTCGTGCTCAAGTTCCTGGTGTATTGGATGCTCCCGGATTTGCAGTGACAAAATCAGCACCTAATGATCCAATTACTCTGGATGATTGGTTAAAAGCTGAAGGTACGCTACGCATCGACTGTAAGCAGGATGGTACTTCTGAAATCACGGTGACAACAAAAAATCTGGTGGTTAATGGTGTGTATACTCTCTGGGGTGTATTTGCACTAGATTTTGATGCGGACGGCGTAGATGACGCTGCAATACCAATTGCTTTAGGTGGTGTGCCTAATGCAATGGTTGTTGACAAAAGTGGTAAAGCTGAAATCACTCGAATCCTAAGTTTTTGCCCTCAGGATGAACCTAGCCTGAAAACA
>CBDUHU010000216.1:0-6308 GCA_965366725.1 uncultured Kangiellaceae bacterium | reverse complement strand
AGCAATTTGGTTTTTTCTTCTTTATGTAGTAACTGACCATTAACTTCAGCACCCATAGCCATTTCTATCAACTTATAATAAACATTTCCTTCAATACGAGCATCTGACATTAGTTCGATATGTTCCAAAGCATTAACATCTCCGATCACACGTCCAAAAACCATAATGTGTGGCACCCTGATTTCTCCTTCAATATGTCCATTCTGGCCAATTGTTAAAAGAGAGTTTTCAGTCTCCTCAGCGGAAATATCACCTTTTACATGCCCATCAACATAAAGAACACCGGTAAAAGCAATATCGCCGGTTATTTTGGTTTCTTTACTAATTAAAGTATCTGCAGCGCCAGCTTTTGCTCGCGGAGACTGCTTTTTCTTACGACCCAACATCTAATTTATCCCCCAATACATACCAAACAATTAGTAGAATTCTATATATTCCACCCAAACTCTTTTTCAGCGACCTGATTCTTTCGTAAGCCAGTTGTTTTAGCCAAGATCAAAACTTCGTCGGCAATAAAACCATCAGGTAACTCAATGGTGCCTTCAATATTTTGAAAGTAACGAAATTGAAACTGAAAATCCTTTGCTTGAAAAGTGCCTAGTTCACGAAACTCATACACAGCTTTTTCACCATTAAAAATCCCACTTAGCTTTAAATTAGTCTGTCCCTTTATTAATTGTTCCTGCTTTCCCGCTTGAGTTAGTACTAACTTAAACCGAAAGGTATTAGCTATGCTGGTTTGGTTTAGTTCAAAATCAGCAATAGTCAAACCTTGCTGAGCCCTTTCCGGCGCCATAATATTACGATAAAATTGTAATTCTTCCTGAAGTTCAGTCAAATTGCCCTTAAGCTGTTTGATTGTATCCATTAATTCAATATTTGACTCAGTGTCTACCCTGGATGACTGGGTTTGCATCACCAGACTTTGATTAACCTGCTCGTAAGCTTGCTGGTACTGCTCTAACTGACTTTCTAACCAGATCTGTTTTTGTTGTAGTTGCTGTTCTTCTTGTACAGCAAGATATCGGCCTAAATAAAAGCTAATAAAAAGCACCGACAGAAAGCCTGATGCCCACATCACCAACCAGAATTTAGACTTTTGTCGTCTGATAATTAGTTTTGGCTCTGCCATAAACAACCTTTTTCATAATTATTCACTGCAATATTAATCACCCCCGCTTATTTCGCGGATAAATAGTGACTTAGCAGATATATGTGCTCCAGTGTAACGCGAATAAACACTAAATCCCACATATTGAATAAATAAAGGTTATATAGCTCACAAAACACGCTTTTTATTTGTCTTTTTTATCAATAGGTTATATGCTGTTCTTAAAGTTAATTAGCGAGAAATGCTATAAACATGAAAAGGAAGCAAATTACAGCTGATTTTCCCGCCAGATTAGATCAAGTATAAACTTGAATAAACAAAACGATTAATGTCATTTATTGAATCAATACGTTTAAAGCTCGGTAGTTTAAATGCACTCCCAATTCTTGCCGTGATGGGGTTGGTTAGCGGCTTGCTGGCGGGTGGTGTCGTTGTATTATTCCGCCTCTTCATTGAAAGCGGTATTGTCCTGTGGCACTCAGAAAAAGGCTCCTCTGATTTTGAGGGTGCTCCCTGGTGGTTTAGACTTTCACTCCCTTTGGTAGGTGGTTTTTTAGTTGGCTTTGTACTTCACAAAGTTGGTAAAGAACTCCGTCAAGTGGGGGTTGGTCATGTGCTTGAACGAATGGCATTTCATCAGGGATATCTTTCCTGGCGTAATGCAATGGTGCAATTTCTAGTTGGAGGCATGACACTTGCAACTGGACAATCAGTGGGACGTGAAGGTCCAGGTATTCATTTAGGAAGTGCCGCAGGTAGCTGGCTTGGGCAGCAAATGAAACTCCCCAATAACAGCATTAGAATACTCGTTGGTTGTGGTACCGCCGCGGCTATTTCAGCAAGCTTCAATACCCCATTAGCCGGGGTAATTTTTGCAATGGAAGTGGTCATGATGGAATATGCTGTCGCCAGCTTTATTCCGCTTATTCTGTCATCTGTTAGCGCGGCTATATTATCCCGTATTGTTTTTGGCAATAATGTAGCGTTTACAGTTCCTTCCTTAGAGCTGGTTTCACTCTGGGAAATCCCCTACTTTATATTGCTCGGACTGATTATCGGTAGTGTTGCAAGTCTATTTATTAAGGCAACCAAAGTAGTTTCAATTCGGGTTCAGAGCTGGTCCAGCTGGCTAAAATGCGGTATAGCAGGAACTTGTGTTGGTATTATCGCTCTAGCCGCACCACAAGTGATGGGGATTGGCTATGATACGGTAAACGCAGCCTTACATAGTAGCTTACCAATACAAATTCTGGCGATTGCATTTGTTGGCAAGTTGCTGGCAACCATTATCTGTTCCGGGATGTCATTACCAGGTGGAGTTATCGGCCCATCGATGTTTATTGGCGCCATGTGTGGCGGAATTATTGGCTCATTGGGCGCATTAGTTTTGCCAGAATATGCGTCTGAATATGCCTTTTATTCGATGATTGGGATGGCAGCAATGATGAGTTCAGTATTACAGGCACCACTCGCAGCTTTGATGGCCTTATTAGAGCTGACCAATAATCCAAATATTCTACTCCCCGGAATGCTGGCACTGGTTATCAGCAATCTTGTGGTTTCACATCTCTTTAAGCACCCTTCTATTTTCCAGTCACAGATGAGAGTTAAAGGACTGGAAATGCAAATAAACCCACTTTCACAATTTTTGCGTAGTGTTGGTGTTGCTGGACTAATGGAGAGGAAACTTGCAGTTCATGACCGAATTATTCCTTATCAGGAAGCCGAAGAAATTCTCGAAGATACACCACGCTGGATTTTAGTGAAAGAAGACAAGGTTCCAATATCACTGATGGCAGCCAATGATCTTGCTCGCTATATTCTCGAACAAAAAGAAATAGCTCAAATAAAAAGAGAAAAGATGGAAGCTGAAGGTCAGGAATTTAAGCATGATCCTCCCGTTGAAGTCGATTTGCTGAAAATTCCTGCGGATAGACAGGATATTGCTTCTATATATCTTCAAGCAACACTTGATGAGGCATTAGATACGATGGAAAGAGAGTCAGTTGATGCCATATATATTTTCAGAACAACCGCGCCTATGACCGATAAAATATATGGCGTATTAACTCGAGAAGTAATTGAGTCGCACTATAGCTACAAACGTTAACTGGTTGCCAACTAATGACATATTTATACTTGAAAGCTTTCCATATCATCTTTTTTACCAGCTGGTTTGCCGGTTTGTTTTACCTGCCACGGATATATGTCAATCTTGCAATGGTTGAAAAGAACAGTCCAGAGACTTATCAACACCTACTTATCATGGCCAGAAAACTCTATCGTTTTGTCACCCCGTTTATGTTTATTACAATTGTTCTGGGTGGTTGGATGTTGTCAATAAATCAATATTTATTACAAACGGGATGGATGCAAATTAAGCTATTACTAATTGCACTACTCGTAGTTTATCATTTTATCTGTGGGTATTACCTGAATCGTTTTACCAGTAATCAATCTACCAAAGGACACATTTATTACCGTTGGTTTAATGAGTTTCCAGTATTGATTTTATTAGCCGTTGTGATTTTGGCAGTTACCAAAAGCTTTTAGCCAAACCTGGCTAACAATGTTAACTGCCATTTAGCTCTGTGGGTTCTACTACTTTGTATACTTCGAGTATATCAATCTCTCCAATATTTAATGATAGTGTCACAGAGCCTTTGGGTGAATTAACTTTTAACCAGACTTTGTTGGCTGAGACATTGTCGATCTTGCCCTCAAAAACACGTCCATCAGTACGGGTAATTCGAGCTTCATAGTCAAGATATTGCGCTGCATTTTCTAACCCAACCCGTTGAAAGGCCTGACTAATCAATACGGTCTTGTAACTTGATTTATTAGCGATTTCTTGTTCCTTAACCTTAACCAGTTCTGTGATTTTTTGAAATTTGTCAAAAGACCAGTTGTCAATAAAACGCTCTATAGGCAATTCATTGACCAGAACTTTCAGACCAGTAATTTCAATTAACTGCTGAGAATCATAGTAAGGAATATCTCCAAATTGAAAGTTGGGCTTTGGTTGGATTGTTCCTAAAAATTCACTTTCTGGTTTGATCAGGTTCAAATAGTGATCTTCTCCTGTGTTTGCAAATTTCATTTCAACCTGCGTCAACAAGTTTGCGACAGCTGCAACATGCTTTTCATAATATTCTTCAGGTTTTATATTTTCATTGAGTGCACAAAACTCAGCAATTCGACGATTATATCCCTGATCTTTCACTTGCACCTCAATTAAACCTAATTCGCTTTCCCAGCTTTCAGCGGTATCAGAATCGTAAGTATTAAGTTTTTCTGACACCCCTGATAAGCTTCCCTGGTAGTTCACATCAAAAGCATCTTCCAGGCTAAGTCGACCACTAGCCACTCCTTTATTATTGCGCTTATCCCAGGTAAAGACCGATTCCGTTGAAAAAGAGAAGTAACTATACCCCATTGCATCCCACTCATTGATACCAAAACGGGTATTCTCACCACAATAGGCAGACCTTAATATGTCACTACTCGAAGGCACCGTGTTGCCACTTAATTCTTTTTTTAAATCTCTGCTAAAGGGAATTAATACATTTTTGAGTGATATGTAGGCTTTGTCAGGTAATAACGACTTATTAAGTTGAGACTCTAAAAAGAATAACTGGAAAAGATTACCCGAAAAAAACCTCAGCTCACCAATTTCAACCTGAATATCTTTCTCATTAACAAAGGCAGAAATTGAATTAATTTGAATTTCTCCATTAAAATTAACTCTGGCAGATTCGTAGTCAAACTCAGCGAAAGGTCGCATTACAATCGCTAACCGCTCGATGCTGTCTTTTAACTTCCATTGAGCGAGAAACAGAGTCCCACCTGTTAATGCTAATCCAAATAATAAAAGTTTAACTACCAGTCTTAACATTTCATACACACCCGATTGATTGGCATAACCGATCTCTTCAATAAAATATTGTCAAAATACGTCAGTAAAAAATTCATCCGCAGGATATCGTAACCCTTTCGCTGAGCAAACTCAAAATACTCGTTCTCAATTCCTCATACAAAATCGGGTAAAAAATAATATAACGGATAATAATAATGATAAAAAATACTCATATAGTGCCTTAGATTCATTGTGTTTTTACACAGTTTAGGGAAAAAATAATGTTGGAAGACTATAATAAACAAAACTGCTTGCCTCATTCAGTGCATAGTTATTGATTACCATTACTTCGATTAACCGATCATGAATATTGTAAATTAATTATGGATAACTCCACGCTATTTCTCAACCTACAGGCATTAGAAGACGCATCATTCCCAAAGACTTGCGATAAATGTAATGCCCGTTTTGAAAATGAAACCGATTATGTCAGTAATACACTTGATTATAAAAAGAGCTCAGGATTGATCGAAGCAAAAGATAAAACAGGAAGTTCTTTCGTTAAACTAATCAGGGTTTGTCGCTGCGGACAACCGATAATCGATCACTTCGGTGACCGACGGGACAATTCAAAGCAGGGTGAGTTAAGACGAAAAGCTTTTAATAAAGTTGTTAATAGTTTAATAAAAAAGGGGCTGACTCGGCAAAAAGCCCGAAAAGAACTGTTAAATCATATGAATAACAAGAAAAGTAAGTTGCTTGAACAACTTGGTATTTTTACTAAATAATAGTCAGCAAATGCGTTTCTGATAGACAGAATGCGTTTTAAGCAGCCGCAAGCACTCAAAAAACATCTGACGCTAGGCAGCCGAGTGAAAAACGATTAAAATAGCCCAACTTTTTCACCTGAGGTTATCCCACTGTGAATTTTAAAGGCCAACACCTGCTTTCCGTAAAAAATATTTCATTGGATTTGATTGATGAACTATTTAATATTGCTGACAAAATGCGCCCCTATGCCACTCGACAAAAGGCAACCCGAGTGCTCGAAGGTGCAGTTCTGGGTAATATGTTTTTCGAGCCAAGCACTCGAACCAGAGTTAGCTTTGGCTGTGCATTTAATTTGCTCGGTGGAGAAGTACGTGAAACAACCGGTTTATCCAACTCAGCACTTGCCAAAGGGGAGTCGCTTTACGACACCGCTCAGGTTCTATCAGGATATAGTGATATTATTGCGATGCGCCACCCTCAGGCAGGCTCAGTCGCAGAATTTGCAAAAGGAAGCAGAGTTCCTGTTATCAATGGTGGAGATGGGCCAAATGAACATCCAACCCAGGCTTT
>CBDUHU010000215.1:0-6324 GCA_965366725.1 uncultured Kangiellaceae bacterium | reverse complement strand
GCAAAAGCGGCAGAATTTTTTATCAGTGATGGACTAATAGTTTGGAAAAGCCAATCAACAAAATTATTATACTCGGAGGCTATGGAAATTTTGGAAAGCGAATTGCGAAAAGCTTATCCCGTCATAAAAATATAACTCTCTATCTTGCTGGTAGAGATCCTCACAAAGCAGAAACGATTTGTCAACAGCTATCAAAGACATCAGACAACGTCAAGATTCGTCCATTAAAAATGGATATTCATTCATCTCAATTTGAGACAGAATTACTCAAGCTTTCGCCCGATCTGGTCATTCATACTAGCGGCCCCTTCCAGGCACAAGATTACCGCGTCCCAGAAGCCTGTATCAATGCCAATTGTCACTATATAGACCTGGCAGATGATCGTCGATTTGTTTGTGATATTCACCAGTTGAACGCCAGGGCTCAAGCAAAACAACTGCTGGTTGTTTCCGGCGCCAGTTCCGTCCCAGGTTTATCTTCAACTGTAATCGAGCACCTTTCAAAGGATTACCAGACAATAAAGAAAATTGACATTGCTATTGCTCCCGGAAATAAATCAGAACGTGGAGAAGCGACGCTTAGAGCGATATTGTCTTATACAGGAAAAGCTTTTCCCTGCTATATCAATAATAGCTGGCAACCAGTTTACGGATGGATGTCACCCCGTCAAATCGACTTTGCGGGAGCAATAGGAAAGCGATGGCTAGCAAATGTGGATGTACCGGATCTCGAATTGATTCCTGCGGCATACCCTGAAGCAACACAAGTTACCTTTCAAGCAGGACTTGAACTTCCATTCCTTCATCACACGATGGTATTGATGGCATGGATGTGTAAATACAAGTTAGTTAAAAGCTGGGTGCCAATGAGTCAATTTATTTTTAAACTGAGTCAGTTATTCTCACCTTTTGGTACTGATATTGGTGGTATGCGAGTCACTTTGGAAGGGCTCAATAAGCAATCTGAGCAACAGCTAACTGACTGGACTTTAACCGCAGAAAATAATATTGGCCCATTTATTCCAACCTTGCCGGCAATCATTCTGGCGAATAATTTAATTACCAATCAGATTGCACAGTTTGGCGCGAAAGCCTGTACAAAGCTCTTTACCTTAGGCGAGTTTGAC
Organism: uncultured Kangiellaceae bacterium; assembly: GCA_965366725.1. Taxonomy (GTDB): domain Bacteria; phylum Pseudomonadota; class Gammaproteobacteria; order Enterobacterales; family Kangiellaceae; genus Aliikangiella. Next base: position 5,197 of record CBDUHU010000215.1, on the reverse strand, counting down.
CATTTGGCCAGGCCTATGGGTATATATCATCGAATAGAGAAACAAATTGGATAACTACCTGATAATTAAATTCATTCATATTATCGCGGCAGTAGTCGTCACCGGAACAGGTGCAGGTATTGCTTTTTTTATGCTGATGGCAGTTCATTCAAAAAATGAAGAAGTAATCCGGGTAATCAGTCGCTATGTTGTTCTTGCCGACTGGATATTCACCGCACCAGCAGTGATAATCCAGATGGTCAGTGGCTTGTGGTTAATGTATATACTGAATTATTCACTAACAAGCCTCTGGTTTATCAGCGTTATCGGGTTATTTGTATTGATCGGTTTATGTTGGTTACCTGTCATAGTTATTCAGTATAAATTACGTGATCTTGCCAATCCCGGCTCATTTAAATTAAAAAACAACTTGGACTTCAAGCGCTTGTTTAAACTCTGGATCATTCTTGGTGGACTGGCTTTTAGTGCAATTATCATAATATTCTGGCTAATGATTGCTAAACCACTGCCGGTATATTGAACAACGGGGACACGCGGATGCAACCAGTTGACCAGTATTTGATTCGATATAGCCTTGCATTTATGTGGATATTCACGGCATTAACTTCGCTATTCTGGGGTAGGGCCAGCGGTATTGAAATTTTAGAGGCTGCCGACATTACCGGTTTAAGCGCTGAGTTATTAATCGACAGTGGCAGCTTGTTAGATTTGTTCATTGGTTTATGGCTACTCTCTGATAAGGCACAAAAAACCTGCTGTAATTGGCAACTGGTAACAATTACCACTTTTACAGTTTTACTCAGTCTTATTTCACCGGAATACTGGCTCCACCCCTTTGGTCCTATCACCAAAAATATCCCGATCATTGTACTGATCTTAATTTATCGTCGCTTTCTTCAATCTGCCCCAGCCAACTTAACGGTCGATAATTATCAAGGCAGCTGAGTTATTCTGAAAATCGATCAGTGAATTTACATACATTGATACATCTAATCTCTTTCCTAACCAGGCCAAATTGGCTAGAGTTAGCTTTTGTTTAATTTCCTTTCTAAATAACCGATGCTCCTGATCCAGCAATTAACCAGACTAACTGGAGTTTTGTTACTCCTGAGTACTTCTTTTTCATTGCTAGCTGCCGAGCAGATAAAAGATCGTCGCAAAATTGATCATCAGCTTCCCTACCTTGAAGCTCAAATTGAACTTGACGGAAACCTTAGTGAACAGGTGTGGAACCAAGCGTTAAAAATAGCGCTTGACTATGAAACCAGCCCTGCTGAAAACCAGCCAGCTCATGTCAAAACAGAAGTCTTTTTATTTGAAAATGGCGAAACTCTGTTTGTTGGATTTAATGCACTAGATCCCAATCCGGAAAAAATCAGAGACTATTTAACTGACCGAGATAATTTGTGGAATAGCGATTTTGTCGGTATTAAATTTGATACTTTCGGTGAATCTCGTAAAGCCTTTCAGTTTTTTGTTAATGCTCTTGGTGTTCAGGCAGATGCCACACAAGAAGATTTCCGTGGCGATGATTCCTCCTGGGATGCCATTTGGGAGAGCAATGGCAGATTAACGGAGAGCGGCTATATTGTTGAAATGGCGATTCCATTTAAGGCGTTAAGATTTCCCGACACAGGACATCAGCAATCCTGGGGTGTCGAAATACTAAGGTTCGTTCCTCGAGATGTTCGGCACAGAATAGCCAATGCACCAGTTAACCGAGATATATCCTGTAGAATTTGTCAGTTTGATCAGTTAACTGGTTTTAGCAGAATTCGACCTTCAAAAAGTTTACAACTGGTGCCAACATTGGTCGTCGGTAGAACGGAAAGTCGCGAAGATCCAATCAACGACCCATGGCAATCAGGTGGAATTGATAAACAGGCAGGAATTGACTTTCGCTGGGGAATTACCCAGGACATTGTTCTAAACGCCACCATTAACCCTGACTTTTCTCAAGTTGAAGCTGACGCAGCACAACTTGATGTTAATCGTACTTTCTCCATATTTGTACAAGAAAAAAGACCTTTTTTTCTTGATGGGGCAGATTACTTCACAACCTTTAACCGATTAGTTCATACCCGCGATATTATCGAACCAGATTACGGACTAAAAGTGACAGGGCAAACGAATAGTCATAGCTTTGGTATTTTTGCTGTCAATGACAAGCATACAAGCTTTTTGATACCGGGAAACCAAAGCTCAGAACTTGTTCAACTTGAAAACGCAGAGAGCCAGAATCAGGTATTACGATACTCACTTGATACTGGCAATAAGAATAATATTGGTATTTTAGCAACCAACCGTACTGGAGATGACTACTCTAACCGAGTGATCGCATTGGACGGTAAGTACTGGTTTGATCAAAACCACTCCCTTTCGGTGCAATACATGACTTCTGATAGCAAATACTCAGATGATATTGTGAATGACTACAGCCTGGTTAATACTAAAAACCTATCCGACAATGCTTATACTATTAATCTCAACCATAATTCCAGGAACTGGTGGGGATATATCAATCATCAGGAATTTGGAAAGGATTTTAGAGCAGATTTAGGCTTTCTGACTAAAGTCGATTTTAATAAATCAGTTGTCGGCCTTGGTCACCGCTGGTTTCCCCAACAACAGAATAGCTGGTGGACAGAAATTGCAATCGGTGGTGATTGGGATATTACCCACGATATTAGCGGGTTGGAACTAGAGGAAGAAACAGAGCTAAAACTGGAACTACAGGGTGCATACCAATCCTTTTATAAATTGGGAATGGGCAAAAGAAATCGCTATTTTGATGACAACCTGGAAGACTCTCTTCAAGGGGAGTACTTAGATGAAAAATTTATCTTTGTTCGTGCATCATTAACCCCGATAGAAGCGCTAAATATGAGTACTCTGTTCGAATGGAGTGATGCAATTGACTTTAGTAACAGCAGGTTAGGAAAATCATTTAGAGCTTCTCCAGGTATAACCTGGCAACATGGTCAGCACTTAAATACAAAGTTGGAATACACTCATGTTGACTTTGATGTGGATGATGGCGACTTGTTTGACGCTGCTATTGTCAACATCCGGGTTAATTACCAACTGGACACTCGCAGTTCAATTCGATTTACCTTACAGGAGTTGGCGGTAGATCGTTATCCTGAACTTTATACTGACGATGTAGACAAGCAATTCAAATCGAGAAGTTCGCAGTTACTCTACAGTTATAAAGTTAACCCACAAACACTATTTTTTGCGGGATATTCAGATCGAGGCTTTCAAGACGATCAATTATCGACTATTGAAAAAACAGGCAAAAGTTTATTTATGAAATACTCTTATGCATGGCAAATCTAGTCACTTTAGCCACTGGTTACTTACGCCAGCGCTTTAAAGTCGGGATAAATGAGTTAGCAAGATCACTAGCCTGTTGTTCAGGCATGCCAACTTCTGAAACCATATTTTGAATAGAGCTGGTAATCATTTCCTCTAAAGTCTGCTGTGGGTTAACAAATTCTCCCTGAGTATAACAAATGTTGCAAAACTCAGGATGGCTGGTGCCATCTGCACAAGTACCAAAGTTGCCAAAACTCGCTGAAAGTGGCATTCCACAGCTTTGGCAACGTACCTTATCGGGAACACTAGTATTATCTACTTTAGACATATAGGATACTCCATAAAATAATTGATCTACGATTCTGAAAATTTAACCAAAATAATAACCAGATCAGGCCTTCATTTGAATTGATTTAATCGCCTTCCCATTAATAATCTCAGCAAAAGCATTTATCAGATCAACCATTCTCCGCCATGAAATATCTCAATAAAAGATTACTCAGATCGAGTTGGCAGAATTTTTTTATCAATAGATGAAACTTTTTCGGTCTATTTTAGTCTATTTATATAAGTGAGACATGTTAGCCTCATTTTATAGTTATTCTCCTTAGTAATGATCCCCTATTTGGCCGCGTATACGCGGCCATTTTTTTATACCAAGTAGCTCGCCTTCAATCGATGAGATATTCTTTATCATTCACTACTGAGTATTTGACTAACCCTTATTTTTAGTGCCTTCAGAACACTTTTTTCAAACCAGTCGTTCTTCTTTAACCAGATATTATTCCTCGGGCTCGGGTGAGGAAGAGGTATAATCAATGGAGAATATTCTTGCCATGATTTAACGGTTTCAGTCAGGTTTCTCTTTTTTAAGTCTTTAAGATAGTAATTTTGTGCATATTGGCCAATGGCTAAAATTAATTCAATATTAACCATTTTATCCAGCAATTGTTGATGCCAGTTTTTTGCACATTCAGGCCTGGGAGGCAGATCACCACTCTTTCCTTTACCCGGATAACAAAAACCCATTGGAATAATCGCCACCAGATTATCATCGTAAAAAACTTCGTCAGAAACCCCCATCCATTCTCTTAAACGAATACCACTGGGATCATTAAAGGGAATTGATGTCTGATGAACTTTTGTTCCTGGTGCCTGGCCTGCGATAAGTATTTTGGCCCGACTGGTTCCCCGTAAAACAGGGTTTACTCCTAGCGGTAAGTGTTCAATGCAAATTTCACATTGAGATATTTTCTTTTTTAATGTTAGTAACGAATCCTTCTTCACTGGCTTAACCTCGTACAACTTTCCGCCTGAAAATACCATACGTTTTCAATTTTATTTTCTTCAATTTGATAAACTGACAGGCTGCACAATGAAGAGTCTCTTCCATTTTCTTCAAAGGTTGCTTTCTCTATAGCAGATACAAAATTTCCATTAGTTAGAATACTTACCAGCTCTGAAGTAACCGCTTGTGTTGTCTTTGAAAAAAAATTACTCAATTGCTTAACAAGTTCTCGCTTATTCTCTGCCTGCACCGTTAATTTGGCACCATTTACATCCATCCACTTGATATTTTCAGCCATCAATTCAGCCATACTTTTGATATTTTTCTGTTGGTAATTTTCAACATATTGCCTGACAATGTTTTGGTTATTCACGTCCCCGTCGACACCTTGTTTCTCCGTTTTGACGTAGCTTAACTTTATTGATTTTTTGTCCTCAGAACTAAGATTGACTTTTAGTGTTTCAGCCACTAATTGATACTCGATGACTTGTGGAAAATCATGTGATAAGTTTTCAAACTTTAAATATTTCTCTGCGCAATTAACAAGTTTAAAAGCAACAGGTAATGTATTTTTAGGAAGCTTTGCCAAAT
>CBDUHU010000214.1:0-6326 GCA_965366725.1 uncultured Kangiellaceae bacterium | reverse complement strand
ATTTCATCTGCCCAACAGGTTAGACTGAGCTACTTTTTGACATAGGGGTTTTACTTTTGCTTGATTACACCTTGCTTAGCCTGTTTATCCCAACATTTTTACTGGTTTCAGCCACACCAGGCATGTGTATGACATTAGCACTGACTCTTGGTATGACTATTGGTATCAGGAAAACCCTCTGGATGATGTGGGGTGAATTGGCGGGCGTTGCGCTGGTATCTATTTCCGCAGTTATCGGCGTAGCCAGTATAATGCTCAATTACCCGCTGGTTTTTACTATTTTTAAATATCTTGGCGGCCTTTATCTGATCTTCCTGGGTACTCAACAATGGCTTTCCCGTGGTAAAATGGCAATCGACTATTCTCAGGTAAACCAGTCTATCAGCGCTCAACGACTGGTTGCTCAAGGCTTTGTCACCGCAATAGCCAACCCGAAAGGTTGGGCTTTCACGGTATCTCTATTACCGCCATTTATTAATCCACAGCTTTCAATGGCACCACAATTAGCAACATTGGTTGTTATCATACTGTTCAGTGAGTTTCTGTTTATGATGATTTATGCAACTGGCGGAAGGTCATTGGGAAAATTATTAGAGCACAGTCAAAATGTCCGTCTGATCAATCGCATATCAGGCAGTTTAATGATTTTGATAGGATTATGGTTAGCACTTGGATAACTTAGCAAGGTCGATTACAATTAACGCGTTTACGCTAATGCCTCTTATTAGCATCAATTCAAACCAATGTGAGAGTAATTTTCATGAGTGAAAAACTAGCAGGTCACTACGCCGATATTATAGCTGATCTTGGAGAAGACTTAACCAGAGATGGCCTGAAAGACACACCACAAAGAGCAGCCAAGGCAATGCAGTTCTTAACTCGTGGATACAACCAATCTCTCGATGAAGTTGTCAATAGTGCGATTTTTGACTCAGATAATGATGAAATGGTCATTGTTAAAGATATCGAGCTTTATTCGTTATGCGAACACCATATGCTTCCGTTTATCGGTAAATGCCATGTTGCCTACCTGCCAACCGGCAAGGTTATTGGTCTATCAAAAATAGCTAGAATAATCGATATGTTTGCCCGTAGATTACAAATTCAGGAAAATATGACTAAGCAAATAGCTGAGGCAATTATGCAAGTCACTAATGCTTCCGGAGTTGGAGTGATCATTGAGGCAAAGCACATGTGTATGATGATGCGCGGAGTCGAGAAACAAAACTCAATCATGACAACCTCTGTCATGCTCGGAGCTTTTCGTTCAAAGCCCGCCACCAGAGCTGAATTTCTGAACCTGATAAAGAACTAAATCGAAATCAAGGCTCAACCTTCATACCTGGATGCCTGATGACAAGTGCACAGTTAAACAAATTTGCAAGTGTCAAACCCGCCAGCATTGAGTGGCGAAACGGGCATCCTTATAGCCTTGAATTTGATGATGTCTATTTTTCTGATAGCGGCGCGATTGAAGAATCTCAGTATGTTTTTATTGAGGGTTGTCAACTTGAACAGGATTGGGACAGGTTAACCAAAACTATTAATCGTAAACAGTTTTGTATTGCCGAACTCGGTTTTGGCAGCGGTCTTAATTTTATCAATACTGCATTGTTATGGCACACCAGACAAAACAAAGATCAGGCTCTTAACGACCAACACCTGCATTATATTTCTATTGAGAAGCGCCCATTGAGTATTGAGAACCTGCGCAAAATATATCGGCAATGGGAACAATTTTCAACAATATCAAAACCATTATTAAAACACTATCCGTCAACCACTTTCGGCAAGCATCAATTACAATTCACTCATCATAACTTGACATTAACTCTTTTCTTTATGCCCGCCGAAATAGCGCTGGCAGATCTAGTAAAAGAGTCAGAATCACAACAACAAAAATTGATAGTTGATCATTGGTTTCTGGATGGTTTTGCACCCGCTAAAAATATCAGTATGTGGGAAACTGAAATTGCTGAAAAAATAGCACAATTATCGGCAGCGGAAACAAGGTTATCAACCTACAGTGTTGCTTCAGTGGTAAAAAAACCACTAATGGAAGTTGGCTTTCAAATAACAAAACGTGCTGGTTTTGGACGCAAACGAGAAATGCTAACTGCTCGTTTTAACCCAGAAATAAAGCAAAAAGAAAAAAGTAAGTTTATTAATATTAAATATGAAGCTCCCTGGTTTTATCAGTCCCATAGCAAAACGCCTGAAAGAGTAGCAATTGTCGGTAGTGGGATAGCTGGTTGTGCCATGGCTTACAGTCTTCATTTACAAAATATTAAATCCGATCTATATGAGTGTAATTCATCTATTGCTTCAGCAGCCTCAGGTGCGGCAGCAGGTATATTCCACCCGCAATTAACCAGAGATATGAATTACAATAGCCAATTTAACTGGTTAGCCTATCTTTATTTATTACGTTTTCTCAGCGACCTGGGCCAGACAGAAAAAAATAAACTGATTCTTAGCCAGGGAGTGGATAGAGTTTTAAAATCATCAGTTATTAAAGAAGAGTTGATGACACTGGTTGAAGATTTTAACTTTGGACACTGGATAAAAGACGCCAGTAACTTATCCCAATCAACAAAAATCATTCAATACCCACACGCCGCAGCAATCAACATGCCAGCATTCTGTCAGCTACTACTTGATAGAATTCCTGATAACCAAAAAGAAATTTTTCTTAATCAGCGTATTAACAAAATCAATCAGGAAAAAGATGGCCAATGGGTTATTAATAGTGATAAGCAAAAACAGCGCTATAAACACCTTGTTTTTTGTGGTGGAGCAAATAGTAATCTGATTCAGTCACTATTCAAATCCCCAACCAACGTTAGTCGTGGACAAACCTGCTTTTTCGGTCATCAACAACTAGCTCAAAAACTTTCTCATACGCTTTGTGAAAAAATCTACCTTGTTCCAAGAGACAATAATCAGTTTCATCTTGGCACCACCTTTGAAAGCTTTATTGATGATCAGCTTAATTCTGAAAGCCAACAATCCATGCTAAAGAACGCGGCCGAACTATTGGAGAAATTATCACTACCATTTCTATCCAGTAAAGAGATAAGTAACCTTGAATTAAATGGAACAATGGGATACCGGCTCCACTCATCTGACCGCCTGCCAATCATTGGAGGGGCGGTAGATTATCATAAACTCGAAAATGACTTTTCCGATCTGGGACAAAAACGCATTAAAAGAGATCCGCTCAGTTACTATAACCGTGCCGGGCTCTGGCTTAATACAGGCTACGGCTCACATGGATTGCTATACTCATTACTTAGCTCGCAACACCTCACCAGTATGATAACCAACAGCATTTCGCCGATAGATAATAATTTATCGAATGCAATCCATCCAGCCAGATTTATCATCAGACATTTAAGACAATTAAGCAGAATATAAAAACAACTTGATAGACCCTTCCAACTGAACTGATAATGCCCAATCAGCCTCTTGCAATGCCTAGACTAAAGTTTAATAGGAGGCACATAAAAAGCTTGGTAGGGTGGTAATAGCTATCAGTGTTGGTAGAGAAATCGTATTTAGCAACCAGTAGCTGTTACCTGATTCAGGAACTCGAAAGTCTATTACGATAAATAATTAACTATAATTCCGGGAGGACACTGTGGAGAATAATAATTCTTATTGGCGCGAAAATCTGCGCCTTATAGCAATATGTTTAGCTATTTGGTTTGTTGTTTCATTTGGTTTTGGCTTGCTCTTAGTTGAACCATTAAATGCTATTCGAATTGGCGGCTACAAATTAGGCTTCTGGTTTGCCCAGCAAGGTTCAATCTACGCGTTTGTTGGATTAATTTTCTGGTATTCACATAAAATGAACAAGCTCGATCAAAAACACAATGTGGAGGAGTCATAATGGATGAGTTACAACTCTACACCTACATAGCTGTTTTTGGCTCCTTTGCTCTTTATTTCGCAATTGCCTGGTGGGCACGTGCAGGCTCCACAAGCGAATTCTATGTGGCTGGCGGTGGTATCACTCCAATCCAGAATGGAATGGCTATTGGTGCGGACTGGATGAGTGCGGCATCTTTTATTTCGATGGCTGGGCTTATTGCTTTTCTGGGTTACGGTGGTTCAGTATTTTTAATGGGCTGGACAGGCGGATATGTACTACTTGCCATGCTCCTTGCTCCCTATATGCGTAAACACGGTAAGTTTACCGTTCCTGAGTTTATTTCAGATAGATACTACTCAAAAACAGCACGTATTGTGGCTGTTATTTGCCTGATTATTGCCTCATTAACTTATATTATCGGTCAAATGAAGGGGGTCGGTGTAGCCTTCTCTCGTTTTCTAGAAGTAGACTACGGACTTGGTTTGGGCATTGGCATGGGCGTGGTCTGGGTTTATGCGGTACTGGGCGGTATGAAAGGTATTACTTATACACAAATAGCCCAATATTGCGTATTAATATTCGCTTATACAATTCCAGCAGTGTTTATTTCGCTTCAGTTAACCGGAAACCCGATTCCGCAGCTTGGACTGGGAAGTACCCTGGCTGACGGTAGCGGTGTTTACTTACTGGATAAACTTGATCTGGTTGTCACCGATTTAGGCTTCAAAGAATACACGACTGATAATCTTGGTGGTACCTTGAACATGTTCGCCTATACATTATCACTAATGATTGGTACCGCAGGATTACCCCACGTTATTATGCGCTTCTTCACGGTTCCTAGCGTTAAAGCAGCCCGCTCTTCAGCTGGTTATGCGTTAGTTTTTATTGCCTTACTATACACAGTAGCGCCAGCTGTTGGTGCAATGGCACGTTTAAACCTGATGAACACCATTGAACCAGCTGCCGGCCAGAACCTTGAGTATGAGAAACGGCCACAGTGGTTTAAAGACTGGGAAAAAACAGGATTGCTTCAGTTTGAAGATAAAAACAACGATGGAAAAATTCAGTATGTTGCTGATAAAAATACCAATGAAATGGTAAAAGTAGATCGTGATATTATGGTTTTAGCCAACCCTGCGATTGCCAATCTGCCTAACTGGGTAATTGCTTTGGTTGCTGCGGGCGGTTTAGCTGCCGCGCTATCAACCGCTGCTGGATTGCTACTTGCTATTTCATCATCGGTTTCCCATGACTTGATGAAAGGTGTGTTTACCCCTGACTTGTCAGAGAAAAACGAATTACTCGCAGGTAGAATTGTTATGACAATTTCAATTCTCGTATCCGGATACCTTGGTTTAAATCCGCCTGGATTTGCTGCAGGGACGGTGGCGCTCGCCTTCGGGTTGGCTGCATCGTCCATATTCCCGGCACTGATGATGGGCATATTTGCTAAGAAGATGAGTGGCCAGGCTGCGGTCTGGGGAATGATTTCAGGAATTGGCATTACAATGTTGTATGTATTCCAGCATAAAGGCATTATGTTTATTCCTGGTACAGATTTTCTTGGCGGTATGGAGCCTAACTGGTTCTTCGGAATATCACCTAACGCATTTGGTGCTGTCGGCGCGTTAGTGAATTTTGCTGTTGCCTTTAGTGTACTGAAAATAACAGGACCAGCACCGGAAAATATTCAAAAATTGGTCGAAAATTTCCGTATACCTCGTGGTGCGGGTGTTGCTCATGAGCACTAATCAAGAGTAGCAAAACTCAACAAAGGCTCCGCAAGGGGCCTTTATTGATCATAAAAAGCATTTTGGGTAACAGATATACTGAACTTTACATTTAACCAACTTGACGGATATCAGGAATGAACAAACATAAAAAACTCGCTATTTTCATTGCACCTATATTGATTGTTCTAGGTTATATTGGTTCAGATTACTACCTTCAATATGAAGCAGAAAAAAGCAATAATCTATATATCTTAGCGCCCGAAGGGCAATGTGATATCTTATCCGCTCAATGTATTTTATCTTCTGGTGAATTTAAGGTGAACCTGCTAGATAAAGAAGGTGTGACTACGGTTAACTCAACTTTTCCTTTGGATGCAGCCACTCTGTTTCTTGTTGATAAGAACAATATTGCCGTTGCTTATCCATTAAAAAAGGACAAAACAACCTATTACTGGAGTGCAGAAACGCCACTAAGAGCATTGACTAAATCAACTGATAATCAAAAATTACGCTTGATCCTTAACATCAAAGGGGGTCAATATATTAGCGAATTTTATCATAGCGTAGACCCCCTCTCAGAGTTACTACAAGCATCAAAACAACAATAGCCTATGACATCATTCAGCTTATTTTTTTAAGCTTTTAATCACTCAACCGTCCTTAATCTTCGTTGGTAGAGTTTTTTTGTTCAAGGGGATAAAGTTCCAATTTCCATC
>CBDUHU010000213.1:0-6358 GCA_965366725.1 uncultured Kangiellaceae bacterium | reverse complement strand
GGCATGTACCATCGCAAAATTTAAGCTTTTATCTAAGTGCAAAAGTGGTTGTCTGGTTAGCCAGGAAACTAATTTCTTACGCATGCTTGAGTTAAGAATTGGATCAAAAGTATCTTTTCTGGTGGCTTTACGCACACCTGACTCTACTGCCAGAAAATGCAAGTCATGATTACCCAGAACACATTGAACACTGTCTCTGTGCTGATAGAGGAACTTTAAGGTTTCAAGCGAATCAGGACCACGGTTTATCAGATCGCCAGCTAACCAGAGAGTATCTTTATCAGGATGAAATTGAATCTTATTGAGAAGCTTTTGTAAAGTCTGGTAACATCCCTGGATGTCGCCAATGGCGTAGGTTGCCATAGTGTTCCAAATTGATGAAGTGATGCTGGAAGTTTACCTAATAATGCGGCTTTGCCAAAGTATAAATAAGCCATTCTGTGAAATATTTGAGTTATTTTGCTTTAATATCAATTAATATGTAATAAGTATTAAGTGGCACAATGATTGATGCTTTTATCCCGAGTTATTTTTATTGAGAATAAATATGTCCGATAATAGTAAAAAAACAGTTGTTATCACCGGTGCAAGTTCTGGATTTGGTCGCGCGACCGCAATTCAATTTGCCCAGAATGGTTGGTATGTTATTGCTCTAGCGCGTCGTCTTGAAAAGCTGCAAGCACTGGAAAAAGAATTACCAGTGGGAAGTTGTCAGATCAAACAATTTGATGTTTGTAAGGCTGATGATATTGAGCAGTTAGTTGACCAGCTAAAGGCAGGTAGCAGCGTGGATTTACTGGTTAACAATGCAGGCTTAGCGTTAGGACTTGATATGGCCGATAAAGCACTGTTAAGTGACTGGGATACGATGGTAGAAACCAACATCAAAGGTCTTATTTTAATGACCAGAGCCATATTACCTCAAATGGTCTCTGCCAAACGAGGACACATTATTAATATTGGCTCGATTGCCGGAAGTTATGCCTACCCGGGGGGAAATGTTTATGGGGCAAGTAAAGCATTTGTTGCACAGTTTAGCTTGAATTTACGTGCAGATCTGGCTGGCACTGGAATAAGAGTGACCAATATTGAACCAGGACTGGCGGAAACTGAATTTTCTGTAGTCAGGTTTCATGGTGACAAAGCGAAAGCAGATGGCATTTATCAGGACATCCAGCCTCTGGTGGCTGAAGATGTTGCCGAAAGTGTATTCTGGAGCGCCAGTTTACCTTCACATGTCAATGTGAACAGGATTGAAATTATGCCAACCTGTCAGGCATTCTCACCACTCTCTATCAATCAACATGATTAAATAAAAACCAATTGCTCAAGCCGATGAGAGTCTCCCTTCCCAATTTCAGATTATTAAACAGAGGCTACTGGCGAGTATTCTGGTTTGTCTTGTTGGCTAGCGTTGCGGGATTTACCGTTAATCTGTTTCCGGTCTTCTTATTTGGTGAAATGACACTGATATTTGGTTCGGCGTTTAGCTTGCTGGTTGCGTTTACCGTGGGGCGTTTTGCCGGTGCATTAGTCGCACTGGTGGCTTCAATTGCACTGATTTATAGTTGGGATAACTATTATGGCTTTTTTCTTTTTATACCTGAAGCCATTATTGTCGGTCATCTTTATCGTAGAGGCTGGAATGAATTACTGGCTGTAGCAGTCTACTGGTTGATTGTTGCCATTCCATTTGTAATTGGTCTGGTTTTTGTTCTTAATGATAGCAAGCTTGCGATCGATCTGGTTGGCAAGTATCTGATGAATAGCTTTATGTATACGCTAATGGCATCGGCACTCAACTGGTTTTTTTCAATTCCTAAACGATTGAATTTGAAATTTAACCGACCATTTACACTGAGAACGCAAATATTCACCATATTAATGGTATCGATGATGCTGCCTGTGGTTGCTTTTTCTCTTTATTACGCACAAAAATATCAGCAGGAACATCTTGATCTGGTTCAACAAAAGCTTAAGGTTAAAGTGGATAGAGTTGCTCAGGGGTTGGATAATTTTCTTACTTCACATCGATTAATTATTCAAAAGCAGGCAGAAGTACTCAGTTCTCTTAAATCAAACCAAAAACTATCCACCGCAAGATTAATAGAATTTCATCGGGATAATCAATACTTTTCTACCATGATAATCGCTGATCTTAATGGCGATATAAAGGCATTTTCTCCGTCAACGATTAAACTGGTTGGCAATATGAATGTTAAGGATCGTGATTATTTTGTTGCCGCAAAAATGGGTAATGTTTTTATCTCTCAGGCATTCAGAGGTCGGGGTTTTGGGGTAGCGCCGATTGTGGCGATTAGCGCGCCAATTTTTGCAAGAGCGATTAATATAGAACTGGACTCAGCAAGTAGCTCTCAGGGGCCAGGAAATAATCAGGTTGTTAGTATTCTTGAAGGAACTTTAGATCTGAATGATCTGAAAAAGATAATCGAATCAAGGGAGTTAATTGAAAAAGACGAGTTGACGCAATTAATTATCATTACCGATGCTGAAAATAAAGTGGTGCTGGCGAGTGATGGAATTGGTAGAAATTACCTGGATGTTATCAATTGGGATGAATCTGCATCGCAACAGGTCCCCGGTTTTTATAACACCGAATTTATTGATGATGCGATAATTTCAAATAGTAAAAGCCTGCCAAATGGCTGGCAAATTAAGAGTTTCTACCGGGCAAAAGACTTCACGGAAGTTGCTCGACAAAAGTATCGAACCATTAGTCTGGTGTTAATTCTAACCGTTGTCGGTGTTGGTTTGTTGGCCGCTTTTCTTTCGTATCAGATAAATGGCCCTATTAGTTGGCTATTAAAGAAAACTCTGGCATTGAATGTGGTTGGTAAGAAAGTTCCACCGGTGGAAATATCTCCCTACGTTCCTTCGGAAATGGCGGCTTTGATGCGTGCTCATGAATCTGCCGAAAGACGCCTTCAGATGGCATTTGAAACTGAAAAAATGCATCAGAAAAAACGAATTAATGCAGAAAAAGCTAACGAAGCTAAATCAGATTTTTTATCCTCTATGAGTCATGAATTAAGAACGCCGCTTAATGCTATTTCCGGATTTAGCCAACTATTAGCAATGGAAGACTCTCTTAATGATGAATTAAAAGGATTTGTTAATGAAATCAATATTGCATCGCTGCATTTATTATCATTGATTAACGACATTCTTGATATGTCTAAAATAGAATCCGGAAAATTGTTACTTCACAAAGAACAGGTTGATGTAGGCGAGCTACTTGACCAGACATTGCCGTTACTCAAAAATCAGGCAAAAGCACGCCAAGTCAGCATTACTTTTAAATCGGCAGAGAAGAAACTCTATGTTATTGCCGATAAACTACGTTTAAAGCAGGCAATTATTAACTTACTCAGTAATGCAATTAAATATAACCAAATTGGCGGCGATGTATTAATCAGCTTACATGATAATGGTGAGCAATCCTGTGCGCTCAAAGTGATTGATACCGGTGTTGGTATTGCTCAGGAAAGGTTAAATGAACTATTTAAAGTTTTTAATCGCCTGGATCAGGAAGGTTCTGATATTGATGGTCATGGAATTGGTCTTGCTATTACCAAAAAGCTGGTAGAAATGATGGGCGGAAGTATTAGAGTCACCAGTGAAGTGAATAAAGGTTCATGCTTTTGTATTTATTTACCGATTGTTAAGGCTTCAGCAGAAGTTGACCATTTAATGAATAGTTCATTGAAGACTCAATCGGCAAGCATTAATCCGTGCCGGGTACTTTATGTAGAAGATAATAATATCAATGCTCTGGTGATGAAAAAAGCGATGGGACAATATGCACAAATCGACTATGTCAGAGAGGCAAATGGTCATAGTGCGCTAAGCAGGGTGGAGCGAGAGTATTTTGATTTTGTATTACTGGATATTTCGTTGCCTGATATGTCAGGTTATGAAATATTATCAATCCTACAAAGAGATTTCTCCCAACAATATCGCTATGTTTTTGCGGTGAGTGCCAATGCTATGTCGGAAGATATCAGTAAAGGACTATCGGCAGGGTTTGATAAATATGTCACCAAACCGGTTAAATTTGACCAATTATTTGAATTGATAGAAATATTCCAGCAAATCACAGATCAAACATAATCAGTTGTTAGTCGCTAACCATAGGCGGGTGAGCACCTATGGTTGTCTTTAAGTTATCCTAATGCAGATTTTTGTGCATCAACCAACTCAATAATTCCCTGTTGTGCTAATGAAATCATTTCAGAAAGTTCCTGATGATCAAAAGTGGCGCCTTCGGCGGTTCCCTGTAATTCAATCATGCCTTTTTCTTCATTCATCACAACATTCATATCGGTTTCTGCCTGTGAGTCTTCCACATAATCAAGATCTAGCACTGGAGACCCCTGATAGATACCAACCGAAATTGCTGCAACCATATGTTTTAATGGATTGGTCTTAATCATTTTCTTGCGCAGCATACTATTTAATGCGTCCACCAGAGCAACACATGCACCGGTAATGGATGCGGTACGAGTACCACCATCGGCCTGTAGCACATCACAGTCGATTGTGATGGTATGTTCGCCGAGTAATTCCAGATCGACCGCTGCTCTTAAAGAACGGCCAATAAGTCGTTGAATTTCCTGAGTACGGCCGCTTTGCTTTCCGCGAGCCGCTTCGCGATTGTTGCGGGTGTGGGTGGCTCTTGGCAACATGCCATACTCCGCGGTTAACCAGCCTTGTTTTTTACCTTTAAGAAAGCGTGGCACACCGACTTCGACAGAAGCGGTGCATAAAACTCGGGTTTCGCCGACTTCAATCAACACTGAGCCTTCGGCGTGATTGGTAAATTGGCGAGTGATTTGAATTGGGCGTAATTGATTGCTGGTTCTGCCGCTAGGACGCATGGAATTGCTCACTGTCTATTAATATTGTGCTGATTTTAACTAAATCAGCTAACTTTTTGTATGATTTATCGAAATTATTCATGCCACAGGTTACAATTTCCCTATTATTAGTCCAATCGTTTTATTTTCAGGAAATTATATGATCCGAAGCATGACGGCGTTTGCACGCCAACCGATTGATGAATGTTGGGGAAATGGCTCCTGGGAGCTTCGTTCTGTCAATAGCCGATATCTGGAAACTAATTTCAGGTTGCCAGAAGCTTTCCGTTATCTTGAGTTTAAATTGCGCGAGAAGTTACGTAAGAAATTACAGCGTGGAAAAATAGACTGTAGCCTTAAGATTGACACTTCCGGGGCTGCCGCTGGTAATCTGACGGTTAATCAGGAGTTAGCACAATCACTACTTAACTCGCACGAGGAATTACAGAAGTTAGCGAAAATAGAGCAAGCACCAGAACTCACTCGCCTGTTGAATTGGCCGGGGCTGGTAAAAAGCGCAGAAGTTGATAGCGACAAAATGGAAGCTGAACTGCTTGCAGGACTTGAGCAGGCCATTGACCAGTTAATTGGGATGCGTGAGCGAGAAGGTGAAAGTTTAACGGATATTATTGGTCAAAGGCTCAAAGGCATGACAGAACAGGTGGCCTTAGTGAGAAAAGAAATGCCTGCCATTATTCAATGGCAACGAGAAAAAATTCTCACTCGCTTTGAAGATGTGCAATTAGAATTTGAAGAGGCACGCATTGAACAGGAAATGGTGATTCTGGCGCAAAAAGTGGATGTTGATGAGGAACTTGATCGACTTGATACCCATATCAAAGAAGTTACCCGATTAATTAAAAAAGGTGGTTCAATAGGGCGACGATTAGACTTTCTGATGCAGGAGTTGAATCGTGAAGCGAATACCCTGGGTTCAAAATCGATTAATAGCATCACTACTGCGGCTTCGGTTGAATTGAAAGTTTTGATTGAACAGATGCGTGAGCAGATCCAAAATATTGAATAACGTCCGTGTGGCTACCTGCGCGCTCTTAATATGTTGTAAATAAAGAAAGTATCCATAAAGACTGTCCGTCAAAGTTTATAGGCACCCACCGAAATCTACAAAAAACTGGTGGGTGAACGGGTGGGTATGTTAACATTTCAATAAATTGCAGTGGTGGGTAATCCCGCTGTGGCATATCTGGTTGAAATGGAGTCTTTATGGGTAAGTTGACACCGAAAGAGGTTATAGCAAAAGCTAAAGGCGAAGCTGGACGCTTTGCTGACGGTGAAGGTTTATATTTTGTCGTTCCTAAGTCAGGTAAACCCTATTGGATGTTACGGTATACGTCTAATAAAAAACGTAAAGAGATGACGCTTGGTAAGCTCATGGATCTTTCTCTTGCCGATGCTCGTTTAGAAGCAGCAGTCAAAATGAAGCAATTTAGAGAAGGTCTTGATCCTTTAGTTGCTAAAAA
>CBDUHU010000212.1:0-6380 GCA_965366725.1 uncultured Kangiellaceae bacterium | reverse complement strand
TTACACCGATTATTGATACCTGGAATAGTTAATCCGGAATAGTTAATCTGGAATAATTAATCTCGACCAGATCTCTTTACCTGCTCTTCCACATGATTTGCAAATCCGACACCAGCTTCTGTATACATATTAAACACTGCGGTAGCACCAGCATTTTTCAACGCTTCTATTTCATCCGGGTACCTGGCAGTTGTTGCAATATCTCCACTAAAGTGATCACCTTTTAATTGTTCGAGAACATCAAGGTTCGCGCCTAAATTAGGCAGGGCTAGCATAATCAACTTAATATTGTGAGCTGCTTCAATTTTATCCCAGAAGTCTGCATCACTGGGATCTCCATGAAGTACAACCCGACCTTCCGATTCATGGGCCTTTATTTTTTCGCTATCAAAATCAACTCCTACAACAGTCTCACCATGTAATTGGCGCATATGATCATAAGCACCGCGACCTATCCTCCCCATACCAAAAACGGCAATTGTTGCGCCTCGGGTATCTAAAGGCAAATCATCATTAAGCCTTTGATGTGACTGAAACTTACACCAGAACTTTCGATACTGACTATAGAGTTTATTATGGCGGTTATTCAATGGCGCTGACACTACAAATGAAAATGACAAAGCAATTGCAATTACCACCAGCCAGTCAGGATTAAGCCAACCATTAGCCACCCCAATAGCAGCTACAATCAGTCCAAATTCACTATAGTTAGTTAAATTAATTGAAGCCAGAAGCGCTGTCCGTGCACGTAGTTTAAATCGCGTCATTAAGATAAAAAACAAACCTGACTTCACAAAAATAAACGGCACTAATAAAATCCCAATCATCAATGCTTCCATCGATAACTGACCAGACATACCAATCGACAAGAAAAACCCAACTAAAAATAGATCCTTAAAAGCCAACATTGATTTAGCCATTTCTGTAGCCTTAGGATGGGATGAAATCAGGATCCCCATAAAGAGCGCCCCCAAATCATCTTTCACTCCTGCCATCTCAAAGATCTCAGCGCCCCCCAAAGCTAATACCAGAGCATATAAAATCAATAATTCACCGTGACCTGTCTTTTTAAGCAGATAATGGAACAGAGGACGCAGGGGTAATAATAAGAACAATAACAAAGCCCAGAGCCCCGGCATTTTACCCATTGATGTGGCTAAAAAAGCAACAGCAGCCAGGTCCTGCATAACCAAAATTCCGATAGCAACGCGCCCATGTAGCGAATTCATATCGCCCTTTTCTTCGAGTACCTTAACCACAAAAACCGTACTGGAAAAACTTAGTGCAAATGCAAGCATCAGGCTGAGCTTTAAGTCTAACTGGGAAAACAATGGCAAGTTAATTAATGAGAGCGCAAAAATCAGTGCGCCGAACAAGCCGACAACCAATCCAATGTGAATAACTGTCACCGACCAGACTTGAGGCTTTATCAGCACTTTCAAATTCAGTTTTAATCCAACCGTAAACAATAACAGGGTAATTCCAAGATCTGCCAGTTTTTGTAGCATTTCACCACTGGTAATCCCAAGATAGTTAAGTGCAAAACCAGTTGCTAGAAAACCAACCAGAGGGGGTAAATTAATTGAACGAGCGATAAGTCCTAACAAAAAAGCAAGCGATATCCAGCTAACATCGCCTAATGCAATAGCAACCCACTCAAAATCCATATTTTTATTATGCCTCTATTAACTAGTCAAATTAACAAATACCATTGATAAATTCATCGAACTGTTTTTACTGAGAATTAAGTAGTAACGAGAATTAGCATCGCCTATCACACTAATTCTAACAAACAATACAGGCGGGCGATATAATAATACTATCCATACTCCAGCAAGCAATCCAGACAAGAAAACAATTATTGTCTTTGCTAATAACCTGGCTTTGCTGGGTTGTTATTTTGATTCAGGGTATTTATCAGATTGACTTTTCATATGCCATTAACATCCAGGCAACGACTTCATCATCAACTTCAGAAATATTTTTGAGTTGTATTCTGTGAGTACACATTGTTCCAAATGGTCCGGAACTCTCTAAACGACCTTGTACTTCAACTCCCGTTAGTTTTAATCCTAGATCGATTCTTGTTTTAGTGGCGGGTTTAATTAACCCAAACTGTCTTTTTCTAATTAAACTCACGCTGCCTTTCTTTGGTGTAATAACCACATCATTGGCAAAGCTGCTAACTTTGGCAATTAGCATTTCATATATTGGTCTTAATACTTCCTTACCAATATACTGGTTGTCAATCAAATCAACCGGGGGCTGCTCTTTCTCTTTGGACAAAGTTACAATTGTATTAGCGAAACCATGTGTTACACCAAACTCTGTTTTCAGAAATTTCACTGCAACTGAATGTTTTTCAATTTTTTCTTTAGCTAATACTTTAATCCATTCATCCAGACTTTTACCTGTCTTCTCTGGCATATTATTGATCATTGTTTGAAGTGCTTTATCCATACCATTTCACCCTTAATCTGAAATTCTAATGCTATGCAAATGTTTGTATAAAATTTGTTATATCATCAAATTTACACAAGATATCTTTACACCCTCAATATCACCCTGCTTCAACACGCCTATTCATCTTTCGGCGTATCAAAACTGGCATCGCCTCCCCTTCTTTTCCAGCGTTTCTTTGCTTCTTTCTGCATATCTACCGTTCTATCTTTTTCATCGACAATTTCAAAACCCAACATGGTTTCGAGTACATCTTCCAGGGTAATAACCCCCTCTACGCCACCATACTCATTGACCGCAAGCAACAGATGAATTCTCTGTTTAAGCATTTCATTAAGTGCATGAGTTAATGGCATGGTTGATAGCATTGCTGGCAAATCGCGTCGGTAATTGGCTAACAAAGAATCACCATTCCCTCTCGCTTTAGCAAGTAATAAATCACTCCGAAAGACAAACCCGGTGATTTCTTCTCGATCTCCCTGATAAATAGGAATTCGAGTAAAAGCGATTTTGTCATATTTATGAAAAAAGCCCTCAACAGTTAATTGCTGTGATAAAGATACAATCACAGTTCTCGGGGTCATAGCATCTTTGACTAATGTCCCACGCAACTGCATCAGATTTTTGATAAATAATGATTCCTGCTTTGCCAACTGTCCATCTTGCGAACTTATTTCGGCCATCGCAGCAAACTCCTCCCGGCTAAACCCACTTAAAGTTGGTCCGGAGGATAGTTTGCCTGTGATCATTTCGGATAATTTAACAAACGGATAAAGCAGGATAATGAGATATTTTAGTGAATAAGTGGTAAATGGCGCTAGTTGTCGCCAATAAGTTGCGCCGAGTGTTTTAGGGATGATTTCGGAAAATATCAAAATTAATAAGGTCAATATCGCAGAAGCTATGCCAACATAAGCATTGCCAAACACAGTTGCCGCCTGTGCTCCAGCACCAGCAGCACCAATGGTGTGAGCAATGGTATTTAAAGTTAAAATGGCCGCCAGTGGCTTGCTTATGTCTTTTTTAAGCTGTTTTAGTAAAGTACCAGCAGGCTCTCCATTCTTTTCCATCAGTGCAATATGGGCATTATTAACACTCAGCAGAACCGCTTCAAAAATAGAACAGGCAAAAGAGAACAAAATGGCAATCAGGATATAGGTAACAAGTAATAACATTAAATATAGGGTAATGATTTAGATATTCGAAGGATAGAAATATCGTAGCATTGTTCGAAGTCATAGTGTAGCGATAGTTTAATTCAGTCGCACAGGGTTGCCAAATAAATGGAAAGACAGGCACAAAACACTCAATTGATATCTAAAGTCAAATAACAATCTGGCCAAACCAGCCTTCCTGTTTCGTCAATATATCCGTAGAAACCTTAAGGTTTCTACGGTTATATTAAATTAAGTTTGCACTCGCTAATTATTCAATCCCTCCTTTAACAGGAAGCCCAGGTCCTTCGCCACAATCGAGTAACAGATTATTTGAAACAGTTGGACATACCTGGCCGTTATCAAAGGTAACCTGCGCATAAACAACCAGATAGTAGTTAGTCCAATCACCCGAAGGGTAATAAATAGGCACAGTCGTACCGCCTGTTGTACCGGCATCCCCGGAATGCCCACCAAGCGCCCAGGTCCAGTGAATTGAACTGATGTTACTATATCCACTTAAGCTCGCCTGACCGGTAGTACAAAGACCACCGCCACCTTCATTTTGAATAAATATATCATCCCCGGTAGGACATTGATAATAAGGGTCTGGGCCGACCAGAGTTCGACAGGACTCATAACATTGGCCACCAATAAAACGAGTCAGTTTTAATTTTGCAGATTCTCCTTGTGATAAACCAGAAACAGATACACTTTGATTTGTATTTGAACCACTAATTGAAATATTGCTATCACAGGTTTCCCACCAATAGGCTTGTGCACTGGCTCCACTAAAAACATTGGGATCTGAAGTCAGTGAAATAACACTCCCATCATTATTACAAGTTGAGGAACATGCTGCGTAAGACTGAGGAATAAAAACTAACAATAAAAAAATTAAAATTATGCTAATAATCAGTTTCATTATAATCTCCTGAATTGTTATTCTGTCGATATGCCCGACAGTAAATTTAAGTTAGATTATTTATCTCTTCTATGTCTGGTAAGCTCAGACATAGTTATTCAACCCTCGGTTGGTCAACAGCTAGCCAACAAACCAAATTAGATAATTCCAACTAAAAATAGCAACCAAAAAATACCCTGTAAATAAAATAAATACAAAACATGAACACATCCGACAAATATTTAAACTATTTAAAAAAACAACTCGAAAAGAGATTTGTTTATGTCATTTTTTTAATTGGCTTTTTCTTTTTCGGGCTTTTTTTTAACATTTTCTTTAACAATGATTGAATAAAAGCAGACCTTTGACTTTACAAAAATAACAAATCACTCGCGGCAAACAAAAGCCACCATTGCTGGCAACCAACTAACACCATCAACATCTTTTATTAGAGGAATTGATTAATTTTTATTGCGGGTATTTTTTTACCCGACCAATTATAGAAAAGGGGACAACAACCACCCGAAAGTTAGCAATACCTTCCAGTTTATTGATACAAGGTACTGGCACAGTCGTTGCATTTCTGCATTTTAATAACTGAAAAATAGATTAATTTTTTCAATTAAAATTTGATTGATGGAGTGAAAACATGGATTTCAAAAGTTCACGTCTACAAAAAAAGCAAGAGGAAAAATTGAAGAGCATACCAACCGGACGTGTGCATCGTGGTTATGATGCCACTGGCGACATTCAACTTTCCAGCCTGTCTAAAACTTCTGAAAAAGGTTTTGGCACTGATATATTTTCCAAAGTCAGTGCTAAAGGAATCTCGGGCGACAGCGAGTTTGTTAAAGACCTTTTCGGACACAATGTTACAGAAACTAATAGCGTACATTACGAAGACAACCGCATGACCCCCTGGAAAGGCGGCAATTATGCTGGTCATCAATTAACAGTTACCCCAATATCACCGATGGATTTTGATGGTGGCTTAAAAAAGACTCCGGAACCCAAAAGCCCAAGACCTGCGGATCTGGGAGTGAGAGGCCCGCAGAGAGCCCATGTTTCCGCATTTAATTTATCCGGTGATGAAGGTGAAGGTGCCGGTACGGTCTGGGCACCTGAAGTGGCTAACCTTTCAGTTGATAAAGGTATGGAAAATTATGGTAAAGCAAGGGCGGTAGAAAACAAGCCCTCGTGGATGGTCAGGTTGGACACTCACGATAGAAGTTCGCTTTCAGTAGTAACAAAGCCAGATAAAGACTCTGATTACAATGTTTTCTCAGTTCAATATCAAAGAAAATTTTAACCTTTCTGCTGGTCTGTATTTGCCAGCATTATTCAGCAAACCTAAATTCAAGGGTATAGATCATATCTTTCTGCATTACCGGAACACCATTGTCTAGTGCGGGTTTAAACTTCCATTTTTTAAGTGCATGCAAAGCAGCATCATCAAATACATCTTCTGGTACTGATTTAACTTTTCTCACATTATTAATCCTGCCATCCGATGAAACATCAAAAACAAACACCACATACCCTTCAACGCCATCAATGGCGGCCTGACGAGGATAACGAGGCTCCCAAACTTCAACCGGAATAGCCTCTTCAAGTTTTGACAATTCGCTTTGGGTTAATTGAGAATATCCAGTCGAACAGGCTGAAAGCGAAAAGGCTAATAATGTAACAATAAGAAATTTCATTGGTATCCTTTGGTTTGTTCAATGCGGTGATTCTATCATGCTTGAGACCGATAAAATCAGTTAATCTGCTTTGGCGAAACACTGGCCTGTAACAGCAACCATTGATTGTCTTGCTTACGCCAGATTTCCACCATACCTGATTGAAAAGTCTGGCTTTCA
>CBDUHU010000211.1:0-6398 GCA_965366725.1 uncultured Kangiellaceae bacterium | reverse complement strand
TTAAATAAGGAAACTGAATTTTCTGAGCAGACCGGACTACTGATAAAGCGAATCGAAGAAGCTAATTTAAATATGTCACAAACGGTTCAGGCATTACTGACTCTCGCTCGTGAAGAAAATGTACCAAGGCCTGAATCTGGTGTTAATGTACTTCCGATATTGGAGAAAGTCATTGTTAATGCTGCTTATTTGTTAGCAGATAAAAAAGTTAAACTGAAAGTTGAATTACCATCTGAGTTCAGTATGAGAGTTCAACCTACAGTGTTAGATATTATTTTATGGAATTTAATCAGTAATGCTTTTCAGTACACTCAACAGGGAGAAGTTACTATTTATTTGACACAAAATAAGTTGACTATTGCTGATAGTGGTACTGGAATTGACCATCAACTCAAAGATAAAGTTCTGGAACCTATGGTCAAAGGCCCGCTAAGCAAAGGGTTTGGTATCGGCTTGTCAATAGTAAAGCGTCTCTGTCAACAACAAAACCTTGAGCTTGACATAGAAACTTTGGAAGGAGGGACAAAAATTTCCATTAGCGAGGTCTGATTTTTTTCTATTTTGCGGAGTGTAAAGTGGATAAGAATCAAGCATAAATCCCAGCCTGAAATAATCCTATTTGCAATTGATTGTAAGGCGTTTTTTTTGTTGATATTAATAATGCAAACTGATAACTTAAACCTACTAATACAAGAGTGTTTTTGATTAATTTCAATTGTTTAATTAACTTATTTGTCGCTATTAATTGGCCTGGTTGGATAATCATTCAGGAGAAAATACGACTAACTGGAAGTTTTCTATTATGAGTTATCAGCGTTTCGTTATTATCTCTTATCTACGTTCGGGAACTCATTTGTTACGAACTACATTAGAGTCTCATCCATCAATAGTTTGTCAAACAGAAATATTTAATTCTGATAGCCGAAGCCTTCCGTATCCACTGACTATGCCAACTCAGGAAGTTTTAGACCGATGGGTTTATCATGATATTTCGCCAGAGGTTGAGCATGTTGGTTTTGTATTGCAGGCATACCACCCAAATGCATTAACTGCTTTTCCGGGAATAAGACCAAATCCAGTCTGGGCTGATATTTGGGAACTACTGGCAAAAATGCCTGACTTGAAGGTCATCCACCTGCGCCGTAATAATTTATTGCGACGCCATCTTTCTCATGCGCGGGCCAGAGCGAATGGGCAATGGCATAATTGGGACTCAAAACAGCTTGAACATATTAGCTCTTTCGGCCAACCACAGGGAAAACACATCGACCAATATAAAGGTTCAAAAGCACCACTTGTGTTAGATGCCAATAGGTTAAAAAAAGATTTTGAAGAGGTGAGCTACTGGCACCAAAAAGCAGAAGATAATTTTTCAAAATCGAAATGTTTTCATATCAGTTATGAAGCGCTATTAGATAATTTCAACAATGCCTGCCTGCCACTATTAGATTTTCTGGAGGCCAAGCCTGCACCTTTAAAAAGCGGTATTCGAAAACTGGAAAGTCGCAGTTTGACAGAGAGTATTGAAAATTATGAAGAGCTTAAGCAATTTTTTTCTAATACTCAGTGGTCACATTTTTTTGAAGATTAACTTTTAGAGTTAACCTGGTTATGCGATAGAAGGTTGCTTTGACTGCTCTCGTGCAAAAATGATTTTTCGAGCACGCTGAGCAATTTTTGGATAACCTGTGAGTTCAGCATGATTCGCGACTTCAAGATAACGTCCGGTGATTAGAGCATGCCATTGATTATCTTGGTAAAAATCAGGTTGAGTATGCGCCTCTACAAGTTGAATCGCCTCTAAAGCCCCTTCCAGACCGCTTCCATTTTTCCATTTATCACCTATCCTTCCTTGATCATGATGGTTTGCTGCGGATAAATTGCCAGCAACAAAGTGTACTTTGGGATCCCATTCCAGCATGCGAATATGATATTCCCAGTCTTGAAATATTTTCAGGGTTTGCCAGGGGCCTGTTTTTATACAGGCTTCACGGTGAAATAAACCGGATAGTGTACACCAGCGACCTTTCTGGATAAATTGCTTAATAAATTTGTGTCCACTATTACCGATTAAAGCTTCGCCTACCATCGGTGAACTACTCCAGTTGGGAGTTCCTTTAAATGCGATGGTGGGTGACCACACAAAGTCAGCGCGATTCGCTTTAATATTGGCTACCTGTTTTAGAAACTTGTGAGGGTGTAAATAATCATCGGAATCAAGAAACTGAATAAACTCTCCTTGACTAGACTTGAGTGCATAATTACGCGCGAAACTTGCTCCGGAATGTTTTAGCCAATGGCATTGAATCGATAATGTTTTGTCGTCTTTATGCTGGTCGGTAAACTGCTCGACAATTGCACGAGTATTATCAGTTGAACCATCATCTACCAGAACTATTTCTATCGGTCGGTAGCTTTGTTTGACGACGGAGTTGAGAGTTTCAAGTAAAAAATCTGCGCGATTATACGTCGGAATAACAACGGATACCAATCCGGAAATAAACTCCGATGGCATCCATGATAATGTTTGCTTCATAAGGCATAGTTCCTGATAAGTAATTTGAGATTTTTTTCAAAATTTTGAGCAAGAATTTCAACAACTTTGTTACGCTCGCTTAGACACCAGTTAGCCTTGTTTAACAAACCGAATCCTGCTGAAGTTTTATTGGCATCAATAATATATATACACCCGTCATCAATTGAACGCATAATATCCAGTTCGCCAATATCCATACCTATTTCTTGACTAAATGCAATGATCCCTTCAACTTCTTGTGGCGAAAAAATATCTTCAGTGGCGGTAGGGGTTAATAAGTGACGTTTACAATCACGAATATCAGAAGTTGGATAGTCTCGTTGGGAAACATAAACAAGTGGGATTTCGCCTAGAATGATCGGCGTTCTATATTCCACTTGAAATCCGTTGACTCGTGTTTCAATTACTTTTTGAAAGACCCAGTCTTCTTCTGCGGATGAAACAGGACAGTCAACAACAAATCCATGTCGAATTGAGTTGCCATCGGGTTTTTTGATACATTTTCCCTGAAAAGTCAGAGGGTCAACTAAAGATGGACGGTCAAAAATTTTAATCATCGCCTGTTCAACTCGGCGTTTACTAATGTCGACACAATTAAGATTTAGTACAGGTTTAGTTTTAGCTATTTCGAATAAATGATCCGGTGCCTGAACGAATGTTTGATCATCCCACAATATAGCAGCATCAAAGTTTTCCTCAGGGGATAAAGTAACGGTGTAATTGAGTTGATGCAAAATAACCGCAATAACATAAGACTCAATTTCTGGATAATGGGGCGTGCAATAAAGCTGCATGTTTATTCCTTACACTATTTGGCTAATTTATCTATCGATAAAAGATTACGGCTAATACCAATCGGCAAGAGATTAGTTTAGAGCGTCTTTTTTGAATTGACTAGTTTTCCAGGATAAATATCAGTTTGTAGCCAACTGTACTTTAAATAACTCAAAAAATAATTAAGTATTTGATTAAGGCCAGGAGAAACTCCTGACCAATAATCTGATTTGTTAGTAATAAAAAACTGAATTCCTAGTTTTTTGGAAGTGGTTGTAGTGCCCCGAATATATGACTGACTGATGTTGCGGCAGTTTCGGAAGAACCATGACAACCAAAGCAGTTCCCAGGGTTAAAAGAATCTTTGTGTTTAAACTGATAGAAGGTTTCTAAGGTACTGTTAGCCAAACTTAAAGAACCACGTAAGCTGCTATCGGTGCCGTTAGGTGGAATTTCACCTTTAGCTGTCCAGATGCCACCAGTTTGTATGTAATTACCGCGGATATCACCAGCTTTTAATTGAGAAAGAACAGAGACATTAATTGATGCTAAATCGGTATTATTGGCAATATTGGCATCTGAATTTTCACCATGCTGATTACCCCAGGGATCCACTCTCATGACATCAATTGGTGCAATATCTGGGTTAGTACTAGCAACCGGAGTACAAGTTGTCTGCGGGTTTTGTGGTGTTACAGGTGGGACGCTTATGATACAACTAGTCTTGGTACCCTTTGCATCATTAATGCTCTTAGCATTAGCAGTAATTGCAGTTGGCTTTGCGGCACCAGATGGTAAGAAAGTCCAACTACCTGCTGAGTTATATGGTTGTGTTTTTGGCGTTGGTTGCTTGGTAGAGGTGTATTGATAGCTATTATCTGGTGCATTATTAACATGTTCAAAGGTTGACCAGATCATTTCCGGATGACCATTGACAGTACCAACAACATGCATACCGACCATTGCAAGCGTTTTAGTTTTATTTTCTTTTACTGTCCATGGGCCTTTAGCCGGGGTTCGATTAAATACCGGTACCACTGCTTCGGTTACCACATAATTTCCTTTCTTGCTTGCACTCCAGCTACTGGCATCAACCCAGGAGGTTTTTAATTCGATTGCCATTGGACTGGTATAGGGTTTTTTATCTAATTGAGTTGCTTCTAATTGATATCCATAATCAGTCGCAAATTTTTGCACAATTCTCATTTGACCCAATGTGCTTGGGAAATTATTATGGGTGCACATATTGAGTTGTTCTTTGCAAAAACCTTTAACTTCAGAGGCACAGGATTGATATTGTTTCAGGCAGGCAACATCTTCCGCTGGTGAAACCCAGCCTAGTGCATTATTAAATGCTTTTTTCTTCTGTCCTGTAGTATACAGAGCAAAAATATCATTGGCATGTAAACCGT
This sequence comes from uncultured Kangiellaceae bacterium, assembly GCA_965366725.1. GTDB lineage: Bacteria > Pseudomonadota > Gammaproteobacteria > Enterobacterales > Kangiellaceae > Aliikangiella. Next base: position 1,676 of record CBDUHU010000211.1, on the reverse strand, counting down.
AATAAACCAGAGAATCTTCTTGTGAAAGCAATACATCTCCACCGCCAGCTTGTCCTAGTTCAATTTCCTGATCTGTTTTACCTTTGCGAACTGTTAACAGCATTGTTCCGTCACCTGGAAGAAAATTTCGCTGGCTGTTTGCTTCCAGAGAAACATTATAGAAACCCGGCGATCGGTTAAATACATGTTTCGTACTTGCTCCAGAGGTTAACCACAAAAACATTTGTGCCCCCCACTTATAAAAATCGCAACGAGAATTGTTCTTGAAATCTGCAAAGACTGGGTCCAGACTATTGGCAGGGTCAACCCACCCATTTGCACTGACTCCTCCAGGGAACCAACTACTTATGTCAGCAGGACATGTCATTTTCACATCGGTTGGCAAGTTTGCGTTATCAATAAAACCATTATTGTTTCCGGCCATGGCACTAGTTGATAAGGTAAATGATAAAAGCATTGACGTTAAGCTAATGATTGGTTTACTGATTGAACGCCACCGTAAGGATGGCTGTCTATTATTGATTTTAAGCATGTCGATCTCCTGTTTTGTTTTTGGTTGTATTATTAAATTACCATCATTTATTAAGTTATTTTTGGGTACTAAAATTAGCATTGAGTTCCGCCAGAAGACGGCTATCTGAAGAAGTTTTCATAAGCTGTTGGGTGAGAGGTTTTAAATTACTAATTAACTCTCTAACCGTATAGGGATTCTGCTGTTGGCTAGTGGCGGTCAACGGACGAACTTTTAAACCTAGATTATTGAGTAAGTGTTTTTGAGTGTTCCGCTCAAAAAGATCTTCATAGTATAGCTCGGTTTTTGACCCACGAATTCTGAGATTCAGGTCGTGATAAAAAACCAGATTAAAATTAATTGCTGCTTTTAATTGTTGATAATTAACTTCTACCGGCTTTGGTTTTTCTCTGGTAGTATTCTTTCGATAGTCTTCCCAGATACCGGTTTGTTGTGCTATAAGTTGTGACACATAGGTTTTTAAAGTTTGTTTTCGTCTGAGCACTATTTTGTGTACTTCGGTGTCAGCGCAAACCGCATTAAAAACTTCTCTTTGCTGGTAGTGCGTCATCTTGAATCCAACCTGCTTATGTCCAAGATCATTTTTCCAGACTTGCTGTAAAAAATCTAAAGGATTTAAATTCCGTTCGGAAATACAACCCAGTGAAAAAGATGTGTCACGCAATGGTTGAGCAACAAAGATATCTTCGGGATTAAAAACCTCATGATGGCATAAAACGTCAGGGTGTGAATGCAGCAGCGTACATAGCAGGTTACTACCCGTTCGTGGTGCAGCCAGAATGACAAATCGTTTCATTATCTTAACCACCAAAAGCCGGGCTATTAATTCTCTGGGTCATACTACGTAAACAGTTGATTACCTTCAGGTTCTGTTTGTCGACCAGATAAATACCACCATCATATGAAGAGACGACTAACTGATCATTGCGGTAAGCGATTCCGCTAATGCCATTTTGTGCAACTGTTCGTCTGAAGACTGATTGCGTGGTCAGGTCAACCCTAAGCAACTCTCCCCAATAATTAGTGACAATAACAATATTATTGGAAACAAAAGTAACCGCTTTAGGGGAGCGTCGGCCGAGATTAATATTATGAATTAATCGGCCATCTTGAAGATTATGGATTTTAAGCGTAAAGTCTCGCC
>CBDUHU010000210.1:0-6410 GCA_965366725.1 uncultured Kangiellaceae bacterium | reverse complement strand
GACCAGAGCATTACCCGTAAAAGCAGATTCCACTGCTTTGAAAAGCAGTGCACCAATTCAAAGCCAGAATAGAAGTAATCAGCCTGTAGAGATGATTAAGACTGCACCACGTTTACAGGTGGTAGCAGAGAGTGAAGTCGGCAGACAACAAGCGTCTCAAGCAAAGAGTAATGCTGATAAGATTAAAACTGAAGTACAGATGGCATCGTTAACGGTTGTACAAACAGATCAACCAGTAGCAGATGATCCTGTTCCGATCATTACTAAACCGATAGAACTTTCCTTAGTTAATGAAAATAACTGGTACCAAGTTGTTGAGGCTATCGCAATGGAAGGAAATGGTATGCAGGTTTTGTTAAACTCAATTGGTATTTATAAAAATCAGGAACTTGTGATTAACTACCACTCAAAGGTAGAAACACTCCTGACAGACAATGCGAGAAATAGTGTTGTCGAATCTTTAAAAAATTATTTTGATGGGCAGCATTTAAAGTTAAGTTTTTGCCCAGTACAAGCGACCAGTGAAACGCCAAAACAACGTCGAGCACGTTTACATGAACTTGCCATCGACAATGCTGAAACAAAGCTGCTTGCTAATCGCCAGGTAAATTATCTGATAGAGCATCTTGGAGCAACACTTCCAAGAGCGACAATTAAAATCATTAAGTAATAGTGCAGTTATAGAGTTGAGAGGTTGTATATGAAAGGCTTAGGCGGTTTGATGAAACAAGCCCAGGAAATGCAGGAAAAAATGCAGGAAGCACAGGAAGAAGTGGCTAATCTTGAAGTGACAGGTCAGTCTGGAGCAGGTATGGTAAAAGTCTTAATGACCGGCCGCCATGATGTACGGAAAATTGAAATTGATGATTCATTGTTAAATGATGACAAGGAAATACTGGAAGATCTGGTAGCTGCTGCAGTTAATGATGCGGTTCGTAAGGTTGAAGTTGAGTCAAAGGATAAAATGTCATCTGTGACTAACGGGCTGCCTTTACCTCCCGGTTTTAAGATGCCTTTTTAATTCTTTCAATATTATGCTAGAAGAATACTCATAATGTCATCAATATCACTTTTACAGAACCTTGTTGAATCATTGCAGTGTCTGCCTGGTGTAGGTAAAAAATCGGCACAAAGAATGGCCTATTATTTACTTGATAAGAATCGTACCGGAGCTATAAAACTATCGGAAGTATTACATCAGTCGATGATAAATATTGGTAATTGTTCATCTTGTCGAGATTATACTGAAAATAAATTATGCTCAATCTGTCAAAGTGACAAACGTAACTCTCAGCTTTTGTGTATTGTTGAATCTCCTGCAGATATTGCAGCGATAGAATCAACTGCTGTTTATTCTGGAAAATATTTTGTCCTGATGGGATCTCTTTCGCCTCTTGATGGTATTGGTCCGGAAGAAATTGGTTTGAATGATTTACTGGAAAAAATAAAGCAGGAAGAAGCAACTGAAATAATTATTGCAACTTCAGCAACAGTAGAAGGCGAGGCCACCGCGCATTATATTAAGAGTATGCTTACCAATTTTGAAAAGCCGGTTAAAGTAACCCGGCTTGCTCAGGGGGTGCCACTTGGTGGCGAACTGGAGTATCTGGATTCTTCTACTCTATCGCTGTCTTTCGCTAATCGGCAGTCTATCTAGAAGAATAAAGTATCAATCTGAGTTTGGGATAAAAAATCCATCTTGTTTGCGACTATCAATGTCGAGCTTGTTTTAATACTTGTCTTTCTCACTGGATAAATGACTGCTCATGGATAATATTAATCAGTCAACTCGCCACGCAGGTTTGTCTGCATTTTTTGCTTAATCTCTGCGACACTGTAGTCACAACTGAGTAAATAACTCAGTTTGGTCAAAGTCGCTTCCGGGGTCATATCAAAACCACTAATCACACCAACATCCAACAAACCTTGCCCAGTAGCATAACCGCTCATAACAACGCTTCCTTTATAGCATTGGGTGCAATTAACAATTACAACGCCGTGATCTGAGGCATGTTTTAATGCCTGGAGTAGTACTTTATCGTTTGGTGCATTTCCCATACCGTAAGTCATCAGTACCAATCCTTCTATTGAAGCAGAAAGCACAGCCTGTAGCATTTCAGCGGGAAAACCTGGAAACAATGATAATATCACCACTTTTGGCGGGGCTATTTTCTGGATCTTAAGTGTTTTTTCAGGTTCGGTCAGTAGTAATTCCTGATGGACTTTAATTTTTGTGCCGACGTCAACGATTGCTGGGAAGTTTGGTGATTGAAATGCGTGAAAACCACTAGCATCAAGTTTACGCGCACGGTTACCGCGATAAAGTCTGTTGTGGAAAAATAAGCCAACTTCCGGGATATCATAATTTGCTGCAAGAATGAGCGATGTGATTAAATTATCTCGTGCATCGGTTCGCATTTGGGACCATGGAATTTGCGAACCTGTGACAATCACAGGTTTAGACAAGTCTTCCAGCATAAAAGAAAGTGCAGAGGCAGTATATGCCATTGTATCAGTGCCATGTAATACAACAAACCCATCAAAATCATCATATTTTGATTTGATATCCTGAGAAATCCGATACCAGTCTTCAGGTGTAATATCAGATGAGTCAATCAGGTTATCGTATTCACACATTTCAATTTGGGGCATATCTGCATCAGCAAATTCAGGTAGGTTAGCAATAAGCCTGGTAAAGTAACCTGACTCTGGTACAAAACCTTTACTACTGGGTTTCATCCCAATAGTGCCACCAGTATATGCGACATAGACTTTCTTCTGACTCATAGGAGTTCTCAATAGACGTTATTAGCTAGGGATAATAATGTATAGCTTGATTGAACAAAAGCGAAATCGTTATGTAGAAAAGGTATGACGTGTGTGTTTTTTGATTGAGAGGTTTAAATTATTAAGGTACTTAACAGAATTATTCAAAACTATTAAGTACCTTATCTTTAATTAAGTGAAAGATTACTGAATGCTACACATACAGTTTGCGTAGGCATGATTTGGATCGTTCCAATTTTCGAGCGCTTGCAGGCTTGTATTAAACTCATTTAACAACTGATGTTTAATCGTTTGCTTGCGTGGTTGTTGTAGCGTGTCAGTAAATTTCTCAGACACTTCTGAAGCACTGAAAATTTCTTTTAAGAAACGTTCTTTTTCAGTTAGTTCACGTTTAACAAACCAGGTTTTATAAGTATCCATACCTGCAAGTTTAGATGCTGACTCAATCGCATCATTTAATGAACCAAGGTTATCGACCAGGCCAAGTTGATGCGCTTGTTTTCCTGACCATACTCGACCTTGCGCGATAGCATCTACTTCATCACGAGTCATGTTACGACCTAGTGCGACCAATGATAGAAAGTCTTCATAGCCAGCGTTAATACCGGTTTGAATGATATCTGCAACGTCCTCACTTAAAGGTAGGCCTGTATCAACCGGATTGGCATATTTTGTGGTACCAACTCCATCCCTGAAAATACCGTATTTGTTCATTGGCTTTTCAAATGTCGGTAACATTCCAAAAATACCAATTGAACCGGTAATGGTTGAAGATCTTGCCCAGATTTCGTCAGCTGTCGCAGAAATCCAGTAGCCACCAGATGCTGCAACATCGCCCATTGATACAACTACCTTAATTCCATCTTCCTGAGCTTTTACCAGCTCTTCGCGAATAACTTCTGAAGCAAATGCACTACCACCACCGCTATCTACGCGTAGAACGATTGCTTTGACTTTGTCATTTTGACGGGTTTTACGAATGATTCTTGAAACCGTATCACCACCAATATTGCCTTCTTTATGTTCGCCATCAAGGATTGAACCTTTGGCAGTGATTACTGCAACTTTATCGCTGGATGAATCAACTGTTGGGAATGGGCCACGTATCGCCTTTAAGTAATTTTTGTGAGATATTTGCTTAAAACTTTTGTGATCATCATCCTTTCCAACCAGACCAATCATATATTCGCGAAACTCTATTCGAGTCATTAGTTTATCGACCAGGCCTCGCTCGGCAGCGAGTTTTGCAGAGTCACCTTCATATTCGATTAATGATTCTTTATAGTTGTTGATATAAGCTGAAATATCATCTTGAGTAATTGAACGAGCGTTAGCAACATCAAGCGTAAAGTCAGACCATAAATCGCCCAACCAGCCGATATTAGCTTCTTTTGCTGCATCTGACATGTTGTCTCGTATAAAAGGTTCTACTGCAGATTTAAATGTACCAACTTTAAAAACATGCATATTAATACCGACTAAATCAAGGAGTGATTTAAAATAAGTACCAACGCGTGCAAAACCGGTAAGAAAAACGCCACCTTGAGGGCTCATAAATAACTCATCGGCTTTAGATGCCAGATAATATTGCCCTTGCGAATAGTTGTCATCATAGGCAATGACTTTTTTACCGCTTGTTTTAAAATCTTCAATAGCAACTGCGAGATCTTGTAGTTTAGTAACACCAGCTCCCCAGAAATATTTAGTTGATATCACTAATGTGGTGATTCGTTGATCATCTTTTGCATTGTCAATTGCTTCAATTAAGTCATACAGTAGCGTTTCAGGAGCTTCTTCGCTCCCCATCGCATCTTGCATGGCTTCTTCAACCGGATCACGATAAGTGAGCTGTTCAACAATATAGCCATTTGGCTTTAATACCAGCGCAACGCCACTTTCAACTTCTGGTTTTCCGTCGGAACTGGCAATGGCGACGATAATCCAGATTAACAATAAGAAGAAGATAAAGTTTAAGAAAATTTTTCGGGTTAAATCCAGCCCGTACCACAAGTTCTTGAATAATTTAGTCATTGTTGTCCTTTCGTTTATCTTAATAAATTTAAGCACTTAGCCCTCTAATAGACTATTTTAAACGATGGTTATATTAAGTGTTAGTGTAAAAAGCCCTGAATCTTCTAATTTCTTTGTCAGTTGGGGTAACTTATTGAAATCTATAAAGATTAATATATAAATAAAGTGTTAGCAGATTTTACAACTATCTAATTTTGGTTTCCTTTAACTGGTCTAATCTGTTATAAATAACAAATAGACCAATTAATTAAATAATGAAACTATCCTTATGTCACGAAACCAGCAATATTCTGCATTATTTTCACCACTTAAAATCCATGATCATGAGATTAAAAACCGGGCTATTATGGGCTCCATGCACACCGGACTGGAGGAAATGAGAGGCGGGTTTGATAAACTTGCTCAATACTACAGAGAACGTGCAAAAGGTGGAGTAGGATTGATTGTTACCGGCGGAATTGCTCCGAATCTGGCAGGTAGAGTTTCTCCTATGGGTTGTCAATTAAGCTTTTGGTGGCAGGTTGCCAAACACCGCAAAATAACCGATGCGGTTCATGCTGAGGGCGGTAAAATCGCAATGCAGATTTTACACACTGGGCGTTATGCCTATCATCCTTTCTCTGTGGCTCCTTCAGCAATTAAAGCACCAATCACTCCATTTAAACCGAAAGCACTGAGTGAAAGAGGGATCAGAAAAACTATCAGAGACTTTGTTAATTGTGCAAAAAAAGCACAGCAGGCTGGCTATGATGGGGTTGAAGTGATGGGGTCTGAAGGCTACCTGATTAATCAGTTTATTGTTGAAAAAACCAATAAACGAAATGATCAATGGGGGGGAAGCTTTGAAAACCGTATTCGGCTGGCAATTGAGATTGTAAAACAGACCCGTAAAGCTACGGGTGAAAATTTTATCATCATTTATCGCTTATCAATGCTGGATTTGGTTGAAAAAGGTAGTAGCTGGGAAGAGGTCATTCAACTCGGAAAAGCAATAGAACAGGCTGGGGCTTCAGTTATTAATACTGGAATAGGCTGGCATGAAGCCAGAGTTCCAACAATCGCGACGTCAGTCCCTCGAGCAAACTTTACCTGGTTAACAGAGAAAATAAAACCGCATATCAATATTCCATTAATTACCACCAATCGAATTAATACACCAGAAGTTGCAAATGCGATTGTCGCCGAGAATAAGAGCGATCTGGTATCAATGGCCAGACCGTTTTTAGCCGATGCAGAGTTTATGAATAAAGCTAAGGCTGGAAAGGCCGACAGAATTAATACCTGTATTGCCTGTAACCAGGCATGTCTGGATCATATTTTTGAACATAAGCGAGTAACCTGTCTGGTTAATCCAAGAGCTTGTTATGAAACAGAACTCAATTTCGTTGAAACAAAATCACCTAAGAAACTGGCGGTTGTGGGTGCAGGTCCAGCGGGTCTGGCATTTTCTACCTATGCTGCGGAAAGAGGACATAAAGTTACTTTGTTTGACTCTGCTGACAAAATTGGCGGCCAATTTAATGTCGCTAAACAAATACCAGGAAAAGAAGAGTTTTATGAAACCATTCGTTACTTTGATAAACGTATCAAGG
>CBDUHU010000209.1:0-6445 GCA_965366725.1 uncultured Kangiellaceae bacterium | reverse complement strand
GGAAGTTAACAGCATTAGCGATATAAGAATTAACAATCTTTGAACAATCTCAATAAAATTACTATTTGTATTATTCATCTAACTAGTTTGCCTCTATCCTTTTCAATCATTTATTAACCCGAGATTTATTGTCAAACACTTTGTCATAAAACAAATAGTATCTTTTAAAAACTGAGAACTAAGAAAGATTCTGCATCAACCAGTATCGGTTGATTTAAAGAGTATTCATTCGAATTAAAAACATCGCTAACTTTCAATTGATATTCATCCGTCGAGATCATACTCGGGTAATCCTCAGGTCGAATCTTTTTGGCTTTCTTGTCTTTATTGATAATAACCATTACCTTTTTGCTGCTATCATATCTAAAGTACACATAAAGCCCATCTTTTGGTGCGTAATGAGTTAATTTTCCAGAATGTAAAACTGGTGTGTTTTTTCGCCAGCTTAATAGCTGACTAACAAAATTTCTCATAGAGCTTTGCGCTTGGGTTAACCCCTTTCCGCTAAAACCATTGACCGAGTCCCCTGACCATCCACCGGGAAAGTCACTTCGAATGATACCATGAGCATCAGTACCCTCATTGCCCATCATAACTTCTGTTCCATAAAAAATCTGAGGAGTTCCACGCAAAGTCGTAATCAGAACTAGTGCTATTTTGGTTAATTCGCTGTTGCCATTCAGTTGAGTAAAAACACGTGACATATCATGATTATCGGCAAAAACAACAAGTTTTTCCGGTTCAGGATAAAGAAAATCACTCGCTAAAGTGGTATACAATTTTTGTAAGCCAGTTGACCAACTTTCTTTTTCAACTAGCCCCTTAATAATAGAGTCTTGTAGTGGAAAATCCATCAGGGAGGGTAACTCAAAGTTGAGTCCGTCTTTTCTCTTTCTTCCCTTTTGCCAGTAAGAAACAATTTGCGGGCTGGTAGACCACTCCTCTGCAACCAGGTTAAATTTTGGGTACTCGTCCATTATTCGTGCTGTATATTTTTGCAAAAATAATTTATCTGAATAAGAAAATGTATCCAGACGTATTCCCGATAAATTAGCGTATTCTATCCACCAGATACTATTTTGAATAAGGTAGTTTGCCAGTAATTGATTCTTCTGGTTTAAGTCAGGCATACTTGGAACAAACCAACCACGAGTGAAATTCTCAAGGTCTTCTGGTGTTCCGTGTGGATCATTAATACTCTCACGCATATGGTTGGTTGGTGAAAACTGACCATTATGATTAATCCAATCAGCGGCAGGAAGATCCTTCATCCACCAATGTTCAATTCCAATATGATTGACTATGACATCTTTTATAATTCCAATATTTTTTCTTTTCGCTTTTTCTGAGAGGCTTCGATATAACTCATTGCTGCCAAGTCTTTTATCAACTTGATAATAATCAGTTGTGGAGTAACCATGATAAGAATATTTTGCATGATTATTTTCAAGAACCGGATTAAGCCATAACTGGGTGATTCCCATTTCAACAAAATAATCAAGCCGGTCAATAATGCCCTGAATATCTCCGCCATGTCGGCCATCGGGATTATTACGGTCAATTTTTTCAGTCAGGTGGACAACATTATCATTTGCTGGGTCACCATTGGCGAAACGATCCGGAGTAATCAGATAAATAACATCTGAACTATCAAACCCCTTACGTTGGGCAGAGTTTCTTTCTCGCTGGTTTAGCTCATAATCAATAGTTAGCTTATGTCCCTTCTGATTGACCAGAGTTAGTCTGTGCTTCCCTGGACGGATCTTTTTTGATAGCTTCAGGGTGATAAAAAGATAATTGCTGTTAGCAGTTTTTTCTACTTTGCTTATCTGCCAATCGGGTTCAGAGGTAGCGGGTTGATATTCCGCCAAGTTTTTACCGTAAAGCATCAACTGAAAACTTTGCTCTTTCATGTCAGTCCACCAGAATGGTGGTTCTATTTTTTCAATTACAGTATCACTTCCGAATTGCTCAGCATGACACGGCCTTTCAAAAAGAATATCAGGTATCAATAATATAATGAATAAATAACAGAGCTTTCTCATAAAGGAATATGTACCAGTTATCAAATTAATAATCGATTAGCCGCCTGGAATCACCAGGCGGCAATCGAAAACCGGGCTACCCATAACCCGGAGCGACACTTCGGTACTTTGCAGGCAATTCGGTCAAGGCTTTCAGTCAAACCAGTGAATATTATGACCAGATAGTATGGCTATATTGAAACTGCTATCAGTCTCAATTCAAAGGATTAGAACGACTAAGGTTTATACTACGCAAGCAACCAGATTGGTTACAACTGGCTGCATACGTATTCAATCAATTTTGCAACTTTAGTTGCCGATTGACTATTCGGTATTAGTCGAAGATAAGTGTTTTCCAACGGTGACTAGCGACTCAAAAAAACAATCAATGTCCTTTTTCTCCAGTTCTCCATTGGATACAACCAGCCGAATCACCAATCGGTTATTAAGGTAACCGAAATTAACCAGTGACTGGCCATTTTTTCGTAAAGACTCACGAATTAGGAAATTAAGCTGATCAATTTGCTGCTCAGTATTATTTATTTCATCGCTATAGGGAACATAACGAAAACACACTGCAAACGACTGCCTTGGTGAAACTAACTGTAGAGAATTTAACTGTAACACTCTCTGTTCAGCATACCTGGCCATATCTATCAGATTATCCAACCGCTGCTGATAACCACGCAGACCAAAATATTGCCAGGCGAACCATAATTTAACCGCATCAACTCTTCGCCCACATTGAATCGACTTTTTGCCTAAATCTTCTATTTGATCAATATCATGAAACAGATAATCGGTGTTCACATCGGTAATATTGCGTTCCAGTGTGCCACGTTTTTTGACTAATAAAGTGGAACATACCAATGGAACATTCATCAGCTTATGAGGGTTCCAGCTGAAAGAATCAGTTTTCTCAATACCTTTCATTAAATTTCGGTGCTTATCACTCAATATCAATGAGCCACCAAACGATCCATCAGCATGAAGCCAAAGCCCGTGGCGTTGACAAATTTCACTCATTTGGTCAAGCGGATCATAAGCCCCCAACAGCGTAGTAGCACAGGTTGCAGCAACAAAAAACGGTCGTTCACCGCGAGCTTTTGACGCTAGAATTTCACTCTCCAGCGCTTCGGGGATCAATCTTCCTTCAGCATCCGCTTTCACTTTTATAACGTTGTTTGCACCAAGACCTAAGAGATTTGCCGCTGTTTCAAACGAGTAATGTGCCTGCTCGTTAATCAATACAGTCAGTTTGCTATTATTATCGTATCCTTCAGTGCGAACTTCCGGCAATAACTGATTCCGGGCTGAAAACATAGCGATCATATTGGCATTGCTCCCCCCGCTAAGAAAAGTTCCCTCACCATTATGATAACCAACATAATCATTCATCAGCTTAATCATTTCTGTTTCAATCACCGTTGCTACCGGCGCAACTTCATAAGTATACATAGATGTATTGGACAGAATGGTGCAAAGTTCACCAATAAATGCGGGGATGTTAAAGCCAGCATAAAGTTGATTAAAAAATTGTTTGCTCCCTGTTCTAACTGAATAATTCAGGTATTGATCAACCAATTCAATAAACTCCGGTTCAGACACCCCTGTCTGTGGAACCGCAAACCGAATAAGTTCTCTTAATTCATCTGGTGACTTAAAGTCGACCACTTTTTTCTCACTAGCCAAATCAGCTTTAATATAATCCTTTATTCTGCTAAAAACCTTTTCAAGTATTAATTCATCATTCATAAATAGCTCTTTATAACGGACTACCAATTTGGCTATCACAGCTCAAAATCAAGTCTCTAAGGCTGATACAACCTGTTTGTTAACTTAAAATGGAAATAAATAATGTGATATCTGTTGCCAGTTTTTACACGATTTTGTTTTTGCAACCTGACTTAAAACGAAATTGAAGTCACAAGCTGGTCGCAATAGCGAGACGGCCATAAATTTTTGTTGCAATTGCTCAATGTCCGCCATATCAATCAGTTGATATGACTCCATTAAGCGTCTGGCAAGGCGTTGGTTTCCCTGACATAAAAAGATTAAAGGCGTCGCCAACTCTAATAGTCGACTGCGACCGACAATCGCATCACCAAAATCTAATATTGCACAAATCTGGTAACCACCACCAACCTGTTCAACCATCATGTTCCAGGGATGTAGATCCATATGAATGAAAAATGTTTCACCATCATTCAGAAAATCTGAAATTTGATCTGAAACTTGACTAAGAAATCCAGGGATTTGTTGCACCAGAAAAGTCGGTACCTGCTTACGCTGATGTCTGGCAATACAATCATTGTGAAGCTTTTTACAATATTCAGGCCAATTAACAATCATCGGATTTTCAGCACTCACAGGCAGTTGATGTAATTGGTTGATCAGAGCACCAAGCTGACTGACTAAGGCTTCTTTCTGGCTAATTGATAACTCACTCCATACATCTGCCAAGCATATTCCTTTTACTTTTGTCATGACAATGTACAACCACTGATTGACTGTTCCAGACGCAATAATCTCTGGTATTGCGACTGGCAGCACTCCTTTTAAAGACGATAATGAATCAACCTCTGCCTCACCCTGATATACCCAGTTAGGTGGGACTATTTTAATGATTAAGTCATCATTCAGCTGAAAAAGTACATTCCCGCCTTGCTTTATCCTTAACCAGTTCCCAACTTCAAGTAGATGCTTTGCACGAATATGCTCAAGTAAGGGCAGCCAATATGAGTCAGGACGATTATCGATTAGATCACAACTTTCCTCATAACTTGGAGAGTCAGGTAATAGTTCTATCTTGCTGGACATTAGATATCAAAGGTATGAGTAGAAAGATATCATTATACAGTCAATATCCCACTAATACCTTTCTATCAATTAATATCGATTTAATCAGGGTTGTCTCTGACAGATATTTCACCGGAGTCGCATTTTTTATAACTAGCACTCCAATTAATAGAACAAGTTACGCTTAATTAATTTATTTAATCAATATTGAAAATAAAGCTATCTCTTTGTTTTTTATAACAGATTTAATCAATTATTCAGGATCAGTAATCACCACAAGAAGCTTCTGCGATTCTAAGAAATAATTCGACTTTTCTTTGTTGCAGTGTAGCAAAGCAGGTTAATCCAGGGTTTAAACCCGCTAATAAATCGGCTAAAAGCAGACTGAGTGTTTATCATCATAAATAAAACACCGAACAACTCATCAGAGGTCTTACATCCACCAAGCACCTGAAAATAAAACAACTGTTTAAAACAAACGACCAATTTTATATTGATTGTTATTAAGCAGCTTCACTAAGTAAAAGAAAAAATTATCTCAATCCTGTTATTTACAGTCTAAATTTTAGCCATTATGTTTCCAGGCAGCTTAAATTTGGCTAAAAAGAACACAATTAACACAATAACAACAATATTAAAATCAGGTTAGGAGGAGTATCAATGTCTATAATAAAACGCGTTGCGTTGCTCGTTACATTGCTCTGGTCAGGAATGAGCATTGCCAATTCGGGTGTTGCGTTCATTCATGGAACCGGTAGCCAAACCAATGCTTTGGACGACTACTGGACCAAGAGTTTTGTTCAATCGGTTATGCAGGGACAAAGCAATCAGAATATGTATCAGATCATCAATTGCGACTTAGAGCAATTTATGTGGACTTCGGGAGCGTCAGGCTGTGTTGCCTCTCAGCTGACACAATTTATTCAGAACAATAATATTACTTCACTTTATGTGATCACTCACTCAAATGGCGGTAATGTTATTCGTTGGATTATGTCCAACCCAACCTGGGATTCACGATACCCGGGTATTATCAATCGCATCAGAAATGTAACCGCTCTGGCACCATCGAGTAAAGGTACACCACTGGCAGACGCGGTTACTAATGGCAATACTTTTGAACAGCTACTTGGCTGGATTCTTGGTTACGCCAGTGACGCTGTAAAACAACAGCAAGTAAGTTGGATGGCTTATTACAACACTTATTATCTGAATGGTACTTCAGGTCGCCCGGCACTACCTAAAACCTTTAAGTCGGTTGTTGGAAGTGACGTTGAATCAGCATTCTGGGACGGTGATAGTTATTGTGGTGGATATCAATACCAGGTTGCACTGGAAGTCACTCAGGCATGGTTAAACAGCTGCTCTGACGGTTTTCTTGAGTGTAGTTCACAATCAGGTGCCGGCTCCGTATGGTTTGTCGATACAGATAGAACCTGGGGGGATGAGCCATTAAGTCATCATCAATCACGTCGCAACTGTTTTGGTCTTGACGTACAACTACGCAACGATCTTTAGGAGGAATATACCATGAAAATAAAAACAATTATTTCACTTCTCGCTGCATGTAGTTTAACCACGGTAACCAATGCAGTTGAATTGGATGGGCCAGGGTTTGCGCC